>NZ_JWGX01000006.1:0-174119 GCF_000813075.1 Shewanella sp. ECSMB14102 | reverse complement strand
TATGGTATAGCGGCGAAAACGGCCATCCGGGGCCAGGGTGGCGATAGCCAGATAGTCGTTGCGATCCACACTCAGGCTGTTGCGGCCGCGGTAAATCCCCTTTGGATCCGTTACCTCGAAAAAGCCGTAAAGGTAGCCGCCATATTTACCGACCATATGGGTAAAGCTCAGCGTTGATTGGCTGTCACTCAAGCGCATCAGGGTATGTTCTTCGCCATAGGTCATGGCGCGATGGCGGTAAGTCTCCCAATCATTGAGGCGGCCATCCAGCTGAATGGGGCCGTTGAGCGGGTAGGCGTAAAGATCGCGGCCCTTTTCCACTTGATTGAGGAAACTGGCCTGACTGTCGAACAGTCTGGGTCTTTCATGCAGCGCCGTAGCCAGGGCCTGAGTGGTCCCTTCCAGGGTTTTCTCCTGGCCGTGACGCAGATATTTCTCCATCTCCCACACATACTGATAGCCAAGCCAGGGCAGGCACAGCAAAAACAGCGACAGTACCAGAGTCTTGGTTCTGAGGCCTATTGGCGGGTGATAAGAGGGGAACTTCAAGATTCGGGATCCCAGCGATAACCCATGCCGTAGACGGTATCTATGCAGTCAAAGGCCGGATCGGCGGCGATAAACTTACGCCGGATCCGCTTTACATGTGAGGTAATGGTGCTGTCATCGACATAAATCTTGGCTTCCTGCATCAACTCGGTGCGGCTGCGCACATGGCCGGGATGTTTGGCCAGGGCGTACACCATCCAGAATTCGGTCACTGTCAATTCAATCGGCTGCTGTTGCCAATATACCTGAATTCGATTGGCATCTATGGTGAGGGCGCCGCGCTCCATCAGGGTGTCGGCCGGAGCGCTGCTGCCGGCGAGTTCGCAGCGGCGAAACAGCGCCGCCAACCGCGCCAGCAAATGGGGAAAACTGACATCTTTACTCAGGTAGTCATCGGCACCCAGACGCAGACCACAAACCGTATCGAAGTCGCTGTCTCTGGCAGTGAGAAAAATAATCGGCAGGGTGCCCGACATCGCCCGCAGCGACTGGCATAAGGTAAAGCCACCGTCGATTTCATGCTCCAGACCTATGTCAATAATGGCCAGATCCGGTAAGCGGGTGTTGAAGGCCTGCATCGCCTCGGGGCGGTTGGCGTAAGTCTGTACAGAGTAACCCTGTGATTGCAGCACATCTTTGTAGTTTTCTCTTATTGCAGCTTCATCTTCCACTATGGCAATGCGTTTCATCTGCCTCTTGTTCCTGCCGAGCCTTGAATAGCCGTGACTATACAGGATTTTAGCCGTGAAAAAAGCGATCGTTTCCGATTGCCATTTTGTTGCCACAATTGATAGCCAAAGTGCCATTTTTGCTCCCCAGACTTGCCATTTCAATGGGGTTTAATCATCTCAACGACGAGGAACGCTGCCAGTTTGGCAGCAAGCTCTACAAGACAAAAGGAATCGAGATGATGAAAAAGACCCCCAGAGCCTCCCTGATCATGGCATCACTGTTGCTGACTTCTTCTCTGGCGCACGCCGACAGCCAGCCAAACTTACCGACTCAGGAGAGAGACCACAATGAAGAGTTGGTTGGCTTTGGCGCAGGCGCACTGCTGGGCGCCGTGGTTGGGGGGCCTGTAGGGGCCGTTATCGGTGCCTTCACCGGCGGCATAGTGGGTAAGTCTGTGGGCGATGACGAGCAGCTCAAGAGTCAGCAGCAACAGTTGGCCGAGCAAACCGAACAACTGGCGAGTCTCAGTGAGAAGCAGCGGGCGCTGAAGGAGTTATCGTTGCAATACGCCGATGCCCAGAGCCGCCTCAATGCGCTTTCCCGCGACCGGGCTGCCCAGCTCGAAGAGTTGATAGTGGGTATGAATGTGCAGTTTCGTACCGGCACCGCCGAAATCGAACCCCACTTTGCCCGCCAGTTGGACGATTTGGCTTTTGCCATGAGCCTGTCGCCTGAGCTGATGTTGGATCTGACCGGCTATGCCGATCGCCGCGGTAATTCTGATTACAACCAGACGCTGTCCGAGCAGCGGGTTGAGGCGGTGAAAAGTTATTTGATTAGCCAAGGCGTTGCCGAAGAGCGTTTGCAAACCCAGGCTTTTGGCGCCAGTTCACCCCTCAGTGCCAAACAGAGCCGCGAGAGCGACTTCTTTGACCGTCGGGTCACGCTGAAATTGCAGACTCAGGGCGCTGCCCTGGCAGCCAATCAACAAAGCGGCAATTGAGAGGGAACGATAAAATGAATATGGATATCCCTCGGCAGGAAAACGAGCAGTTTCAGAGAATGCCTGCTGCCAGTCACAGCGATTCGGATACTTATTTATGCCGGGCCGTTAACGCCCTGCAATTTTCAGGCTTTGCCCTGCTGGCACTGCTGGTGTTCAACCTGGTGAGCTCGGTTGAAGCCTGGGCCGAGAATGGCCCCCAACTTGCCGAAGAGTCTGCAAGTGCCCAGGCTCAGGAAGGTACCCTTCAACTGATAGATAATCCGCAGTGGCCCGGTGCCGGGGTACTCGCCTTTGGCGACACTCAGGTCCCGGCACTGGCAACCGACGTCAGCATGAGCATCAGTGGCTGGAGTAACAGAGTCAACGTCACCCAGTCATTCACCAATGATACCCAGGAGTGGATCCACGGCCGTTACCTGTTCCCGCTGCCCAATGAGGCGGCGGTGGACAGCATGCAGCTGAGAATAGGTGAGCGGATCATCGAGGGGGTCATTCAACCAAAGGAAGAGGCCAAGCGCACTTTTGAGCAGGCCAAGGCTCAGGGCAAGCGCGCCAGTTTACTGAGCCAGGAGCGGCCCAACCTGTTCACCACTCAGGTGGCCAATCTGGCCCCGGGGGAAACCCTTAAAGTCAGCTTCAGCTACCAGCAGGCATTGGATTACCGTGATGGTCAGTTCAGCCTGCGCTTTCCCATGACCCACACGCCCCGTTATCTGCCTCAAAGCATGCTGCAAGGCTTCAAAGGCGTGGAAGAGGCGGCGCGGTTGCTGAGCCCTGTGATTGAAGCTGTGGGCCTTGAAAAGATGTTCACCGGCGCTGATGGCGAAAGCTTTGATCTTAAAAGCTCCCAAGCGCAAAGCCCCCATGCGCACAGCAGTGGCCAGGATAATCGCCTCAGTTTGGATATTATCCTGGATGCCGGTTTTCCCTTGCTGTCGCTGGAGTCCCCTTATCATGCTATTTCTCAACAAACCCTGAGTGATGGCCGTATTCGGGTGCAGTTGCAACAAGACAATACCAAGGCCGACAGCGACTTTGTGTTGCAATGGCAAGCGGATCCGGGCGTTAAGCCCGCAGCGGCGCTGTTCAGCCAGCAAGGCCAGACCCATACCCCAGCACCTTCTTTAGCGCAGGCCGAAGGCCAAGCTGCCAGGGATGAATACAGTCTATTGATGTTGATGCCTCCACAGAACAAAGAAGTGGCCAAGCCCTTGCCCAGGGAGCTTATTCTGGTGATAGATACTTCCGGCTCCATGGGGGGAGATGCAATAGTTCAGGCCAAACAGGCACTGCTGTATGCCTTGAGCAGCCTCAAACCGGAGGACAGTTTCAATGTTGTTGAATTCAACTCTACAGTGCAAACCATGGCGGCAAACTCTTTGCCGGCGACCGCCCACAATATAGGTCGGGCGCAGCAGTTTATTCGCGCCCTGGAAGCCAACGGTGGCACCGAGATGTCCAAGGCGCTGGAGTTGGCATTGAATAATGATTTTGCCGCTCAAAATAAAGTCGGCACACAAGGTGAGGTTAAGGCGCTCAGGCAAGTGATTTTCATGACAGATGGCGCCGTAGGCAATGAACAGGCGCTGTTTGAACTGATTAAAGACAGGCTCGGCGACAACCGCCTGTTTACCGTAGGCATAGGCAGTGCGCCCAACTCCCACTTTATGCAGCGCGCCGCCGAACTGGGGCGTGGCAGCTTTACCTATATTGGCAAGATGCAGGAGGTGGAGCAAAAGGTGGTTGCCTTGCTGGAAAAAATCTCTGCTCCCAGGATCACAGATGTGTCGCTGCGCTACCCTGACGGCACAGTGCCGGATTACTGGCCGGCACAAATTCCGGATCTCTATCAGGGTGAGCCGGTATTGGTGAGCATCAAACAGCGTAGCAATGACCACAAGGCCGTTATCGTATCCGGTCTTATCGATGGCCAATTCTGGCAGCAGGAGCTGGCGCTCAATGCCAAGGCTGAGCCCAAAGGGCTGGATCTCATCTGGGCCAGAAAACAGATAGCCGCGCTGGAGCTGACCAAAGATGCTGCCAACAGTGAACGCATTGAACGCCAGGTCACAGCGCTGTCGCTTAAGTATCACTTGGTCAGTCCGTACACCAGCCTGGTGGCAGTGGATGTCACCCCGGTCAATCCGGACGCCGCGGCGACCCGGGAAGGGCAAGTGGCCAGTCATGCGCCCAAGGGCTGGCAGGGCAAGTTGCCGCAGACCGCCACCGACAGCCGGCTGATGTTGCTGTTGGGGTTGGCAAGTTTGCTGGCGGCGCTGATGCTGGCGGCTTTCCCCAGGGCCTTTGGCGGCCGTGCTTGTGAGGAGGCGGGGCGATGAGCCAGGCTCATCAGGCCCTGACAGCAGGCGCTATGCCCTCGGTCAATAGGGGGCGCTTTAGCGATATCTGCTCAATAGTGATAGTTGTTCTGGTCGTGGCGGGTTCGGCCATGCTGGTTAAAGGAGGATATATGCAAGCCAAAGCCATGTTCGCCCAGTTTTTGATTGAAAAGGCCTGGGCCAAGAGTCTGACTGACGGTCAGGCACACAAACCCTGGTCCTGGGCCGATACCCACCCTACGGCCAAATTGTGGATAGGCAAGCATGAGCCACTCTATGTGCTGGCCGGGGCCAGTGGCCGTAACCTGGCCTTTGGACCGGCGCAGATGCTCTCGGGAGCCGGTGCCGGAGAGACAGGCAATACCGTGATTGCCGGTCACAGGGATACCCATTTCGCGATTCTGGCCGGGGCCAGGGTGGGGCAGGAGATCCGCTTGCAGGGCATGGATGGCCAGATCCATTTTTATCGAATACGGGCTACCGCAGTTGTGCATGAATCTGAGACACCTTGGTTGATGGGCAGTGATGAGCGGCTATTGACGCTGATCACCTGTTATCCCTTCGACAGCCTGAGTGGCGGTGCCGAGCTTAGATTTGTGGTGCAGGCAGAAGCCTTGCAGACGCTGGCGGTTTCAGCCTGATATCGGCATCACCCGATTGCGGCCCAAACGCTTGGCTTCATAGAGCAAGGTGTCGGCGCGTTCGGTAAGGGATTGGCGGGTATCCATTTGCTGCCACTCGGCAACCCCGAAGGAGGCGCTGATATTGCTGATGAGCTGGCCCTTGCGTCTGTCTCTGACGCTAACCTTCTCCAGTGCCCGTCTCATGGCTTCGGCCAGTTGCCGTGCCACTCTCAGCTGACTGGTCGGCACCAGAATAGCGAACTCTTCACCACCGAAACGATACAACTTGGTGCCGTCACGGCAACTATCCTGCAGACGCTTGGCCACCGCCTTGAGCACCTGATCCCCCAAAAGATGCCCATATTCATCGTTGAAACGCTTGAAGTGATCCACATCCACCAGAATAAGGCAGCAACCCTTCGGTGACTGACTCAACAAGCTATCGAAGTCGGCATCGAAGGCGCGGCGGTTAAGGCAGCCGGTGAGTGCATCAAACAATATGTCTTTTTCGGTGTTTTGCAGCTGTAGCCGCAGGCTGTCTATCTCCTGCTGGGCCTTGCTCAGTTGCGAGCTCAAATAATCCGTGCTGCTGCGAATATCATCCGAGTCTTGCACCAGGGCTCGGACCATGCCCATCACCTGTTCAAGATCCATGGCGTCTTGATCCAAGCGGCTCAGACGGCCGAAATTACGCTCGATTTTGGCGCGAAAGCTGTCGGCATTGCAGCTGGTATCCTTGAGCGACTGCGACAGCTCGGTCGCTATCGCCTCCATACTCTGGCGAATATCTCTGACATCCAGTTCATCTTCCGGGGCCAGATGATAACGGTAGAGAAGTTCCGCAGTGGAGGGCGGACAGGTATTGTACTGGCTGACGGTTTGATCCAGGCTGGCATTGAGTGCCGGATTGCGCTCGCTGACATAGGCATACCAGAGCGCATAGTTGACCGGCGTCGTCGGTATCCGATATTTCAACATCAGCGGTAAGGCTTTTTTCAGGTATTGGGCGGCTTGCTGAAGCAGAGTCATGGCGATGGAGAAGCTCATTGTTGATGCAATTAGCTATTCAGCTTGACATAAATCAGGCCGCTTGTGGATCCAAAGGCTCACGGAATGTCACCTTGTTGCGCCGATTGCCGAATGCTGCGCCGCTGTTACAATGGCTGAACAAAATAGATAATAGCAAGGAATGAAGTCGTGAAATTTACCTCTGTGTGTAGCCTGTTGGCCACACTGTTAACGCCTGCTCTGGCGTTGGCAGCTCCCTTTGAACTGGATGAATCCCGCTATCGCCAGGATGTGAAAACCCTTGCCAGCGATGCTTTTGGAGGCCGTGCGCCTTTGTCGACAGGTGAACAGCTGACCTTGGATTACCTTACCGAGGCTTTCAAGGAGATAGGGCTTGAGCCCGGGTTTGGCAACAGTTACCTGCAAGCCGTTCCCATGGCCAGGATCAGCGCAGATCAGAATATGCAGCTTAAGCTGGGTTCAATGAGTTTCAGCAATGGCGAGGAGTTTACCGCCCGCACTCAAAGAGTGACGCCCAAGGTGGAGCTGCAAGACAGCGAAGTGGTATTTGTCGGCTACGGTATCAATGCCCCGGAATACGGCTGGAATGACTTTGAAGGCCTGGATGTTCGTGGTAAGACCCTGATTGTGCTGGTCAATGATCCCGGCTTTGCCACTCAGGATCCCCTGGTATTCAAGGGCAATGCCATGACCTATTACGGTCGCTGGACCTATAAATATGAAGAAGCGGCCCGTCAGGGCGCCGAGGCCGTGTTTATTGTGCATGAAACTGCGCCCGCCGCTTACGGTTGGGGAGTGGTGCGTAACAGTAACACCAATACCAAGTACACCCTGGTGGATAAAGACAACAACGCATCATCGCTTGGCGTGATGGGGTGGATCCAGCACGATAGTGCCAAGAAGCTGTTCAGCCAGGCGGGTCTGGACTTTGACACCTTGAAGCAACAGGCGGTCAATAAAGGCTTCAAGGCGGTGCCGTTGAAACTCAAGGCCAATCTGACCTTGAACAACAAGATAGAACTGGCGCAATCCCACAATGTGGCGGCCCTGTTGCCTGGAACCGAGCGTAAAAATGAATACTTGGTGATGCATGCTCACTGGGATCACCTGGGAAAGACCATTGAAGATGGCAAGGAAGTGGTGCTCAACGGCGCTGTGGATAATGCCTCCGGTGTGGCCGGTGTTCTGGCACTGGCAAAGCATTTCAAACAGCAAAAGGGCATTGAAGCCCCGAAACGCTCGATTCTGTTCAGCGCCTTTACTGCCGAGGAAACCGGACTCATTGGCGCCCAGTACTTTGCTGAAAATCCTCCGGTTCCCACCAAGCAACTGGTGGCATTTCTCAATATAGACGGCATGAATATGGGCAAAGGCGTGGATTATATCCTGCGTTATGGTGAGGGCGTGTCAGAGTTGGAGCAGTATCTGAATGATGCCGCCAAAGGGCAGGGACGCAGTGTCAAGGCCGATCCGCGGCCGCAAAATGGCTTAATGTTCCGCTCGGACCATTTCGCTCTGGCCAAGGAAGGGGTACCCGGCTTGCTGTTTATGAGTTTGGGAGATACAGACCCGGATTATATTGCCCACAAATATCATAAGGCAGCCGATGATTATGACCCCAGCTGGAGTCTGGATGGGGTTCAGCAGGACTTGGCCTTGATAAGCGATATTCTGGCACGGTTGGCCAACAACAATGACTGGCCCCAATGGCTTGAAGATTCGGATTTCAAGAAACGTCGGGCTCAGGATCTGCGCTGAGAAGGATGCTTTAAAGCGTAAACCGGGGTTCTGTCCCCGGTTTTTTACATTGGTCTTAGAAGCGATAGCTGACAGATAACATGGGGCCGATAAAACTATAGTAAATATTGTAGTCGGCCACTTTTACCTCGGCATTGGATGTGCTCTGACGCACATCCACATCTACCTTGTAATAGTTGTACGCCACACTGATGTCCCAGTTGTCACTCAGCGCTGTTTTCATACCGGCTCTGATATCGACCAATGAGCCTTCAAGGTCATCCAGACGCACGGAAAAATATTGGGCATGTAGATTAAGTTGCCAACCTGGCGCCAGTTCATAGTCACCAAAGAGGCCGATATTCGGCAAAGGTGCAGTCACACTTTCATCTACCACTCTGGGAATAGGTTGAGCGCTGCAGATATTGCCGCTGAGTTCTGAAGTTGCACAGGCGCCAATGGAACCCTCAAAACTGCTGTCAATCAACATAGTGTGCAAGCCGACACTGACCCCTATGTTATAACCGTTGCCCTGAAACAGATCATAGCCATAGCCAATACGAACGATATCAATATTAAGGCTTGTGCCTAATTGGCCCCCGGCCTTGACGTCATAAACAGTGTCATCAATCTGGATTTGAAATGGCCTGCTGACGGCTTGAGTTTCGGCGCTGCGATGCAGTTGTTTCCAGTCGATATAGATATGGTGTCTGTCGTTGAAGCGATATCCCAATTCAAACAAGGGCAGAAACTCATTTTCCGCCAACTGCAGATCCGATTCGAAATCCAGTTCGAAATCGTTGCCTAACAAGGGATCTGTGACTTGCATATTGGTGTCGGACTGGGAATAGAAACCACCTATATTCAGACTCCACTCGCCGGCCTGAGCAGAGTTGGCCGCGCAGCAGAGCAGGAGTAGTGTCAACACCAGTCTTGAACCCGAAATGTTAATTGAATGTGTTATCAACAATGGGGTGATCTCTTTTTATTACTCAGATAATCCAAGTGCCTTCTCAGAGATTCCTTATCCGGGGTAATTCGGCACATGCGCGGTTTGAGTGCTTTTGGGTTCGCTCTTGGGGCGACACTTCTTGTATTTTCGGATGCTGAAAATCCGCGCGGTTGCAGAGAGTCTAAACCAGAATAGTGCTTTGTGTGAATAAAATGTTTGTAAAGTTATCGATTTTTATGATCCGCAACAAAAAAGCGCTCCGTTAATGGAGCGCTTCAGTCTTATATTAAAGCTCGTGTTCGGATCAGCCCTTGGACTCGCTGCTGTTGCTTTTCTTGGAGTCCTTGTTGAACATGCCCAAACGGATACGGATAAAGTGCAGTATTTGTGCCGCGATATCCAGATTGAGGCAGGATTCCAGTCCTTCAAAGCCCGGCGAGGAGTTGGCCTCGCAAATCTTGTAGTGACCATTATCGAATAGCAGATCGATTCCGGCGACATCCAGATCCAAAATATTGGCGGTCTGGGTTGCCAGCCACTCTATTTCAGGCGTCACCGCAAAGGGGCTGGCTGAGCCACCGGCGCTGACATTGGCTTTGAAACTGTCCTCTTGGCCGCGTCTCTCATAGCATCCCGCTACCCGGCCACCTATGGTAAAGACTCGCAAGTCCCGACCGTGACTGTTGGAGATAAACTCCTGCAGAATAATGTTGGCATTCTTGTTGGTGGCCTCGATAAGCTGCATCAGATCATCGAACTCGCGCGCCTTGTGCGACAGAAACACACCGCTGCCTTGCGAGCCGGACAGTGTCTTGATCACTACAGGAAAACCCAAGTGACGTTCAACCAGGTCAACATCCACCGGGAATTTCACCAGCATGGTCTTGGGAGTTGGCAGATTCTTTTCGGCCAACAGTTGCTGGGAAAACAGCTTGTCTTTAACGGTTTCTATCGCCTTGGAAGAGTTAAGGCAATAAACGCCAAGACGTTCCAGGTGGCGGATAATCGCCAAGGCAAAATAGGTGGTACCCGAGCCCATACGGGGAATAATAAAATCGGGCAACTCCACTGGTTGCCCGTTCAGTAAAATACTCTTGTTGTCCTCTCGGGTCACTGTGAGGTCAAACTCATCGGGAGCATAGACCTCAAGTTCGATATTGTCGGCCTTGGCAGCCTCCAACAATCGGTTAATTTCATACAATTCAGGTTTTAGCTGAGTCGCGGTCTCTTTATATAAAATCCAACCACGCATTTAGTCGCAAACCCTAATTTTCATTGGTCATCCTCTAGTTCAGGCTCATCCTGAACATCGTCATCTATCATATCGTCAAGATACTCAGCATCGGCCTTTTTCACCAAATTGGTGCCGACAACTGCGTAGAAAGGCTTCCCAGAAGCCAACTTGACATACTTTACCCAGATCTTTTCCAACAAGCTACCGGGAGCGGAATTTCCGCGGACAACTTCAACAAAATGACTCTCCTCCGGATTTCGGGGGGCTTGGCGTCCTTCCGCCAGAGCCTGCATGGCAACGCCATGTTTTTCGAGTAATTCTGCTTCGTTGTAAGTAAAATCCCCGCTGCGGCGAAAGCCTTTGGGGAAGTTCTTGTCGTCATAGAAACGGCGTTCGCTGACGAAACTCTCATTGGCGGCTTGTTGCATAGATGCACTCTGCAGTGCCGATGGTGAAGGAGTCGTGGTCAACATGGCGATATTCCTTACAAAATGGTTCTTGAGGAGATTTGCAAGCAGAGTATTGGCTAGTATGATTGATTTATAAATCAAAAAAATTTGTCTATGACGATAAAGAATTTTTTATGGACACGGATTTACTCAAAACATTTCTGGAAGTTTCCCATACCCGCCATTTTGGGAAGGCCGCCGAGAACCTCTATCTGACCCGCAGTGCAGTATCTTTCAGGGTAAAGCAGTTGGAGAGTATTCTCGGCGTTGAGCTGTTTGAGCGGCAGCGAAACAACATACAACCGACCCCGGCCGGGGTGCGGATGCTGGCGCATGCCGAAGCGGTACTGACCGCCTGGGAGCGGGCCAAACAGGATATCTCCTTGAGTGAGCACCAGTCGGTACAATTGGTTATCGGCGCGGCGCCCAATATTTGGGACGCATATCTACAGGGATATATGCAGGGTTTACATCAGGGGCTTGCCGGAGTGGCGCTGCGCACCGAAATTCTGGCGTCGGCGGCGATGACCAAACAGCTGATGGACCGGACGCTGGATCTGGCCATTGCCTTTGATCCCCCTAAGCTGGACGAGTTTGAACTGTTGCAGATAGGGGAGGTGTCACTGCATCTGGTGAGCACTGCTGCGGCGTCCTCAGTGACTGAGTTGGCAGGCAGGCATTACATCAAGGTCGATTGGGGCACGGCGTTTAATATTCAACATGCCAGAGACTATGCCGAGTTACCCATTCCCGTGCTGCATACCGGCTCGGCCCGTATTGCGCTGGACTTTCTGCTCAATAATGGCGGCAGTGCATTTTTGCCGCAAAACATGATAGAACCTTATCTGGCGAAAGGGGAGCTGTTTGTGATTGATGATAAAACACCGCTCAGACGTAATGTCTATGTAGCCTACTTGCCGGGCAACGACCGCTTGGAGCAGATACTGCAAGCGGTCAACTACCTCAGAAGTCAGTTCTAAATTTGGCTGGGCATTGAGCGTTTTGCCTTGATGCCCGGTTTCCTTACTGAAGCATTCAAAATACCAAAGCGTGCATTCAACATAGTAAAGCGCTTTAGAACACCAGAGGCCAGATAACCACGGCCCAGGTCAGGCCGCATAAACACAAGCTGATAAAGACCGCCGCCGAGGCAATATCTTTGGCCTGGCCGCTCAAGGGATGAATTTCATCACCCACTCTGTCGACCACGGCTTCAATGGCTGAATTCAACAGTTCGGTAATAATGACGATAAATATCGTTGCTATCAGCAGTAATTTTTCTGTCTTGGCCACATCCAGATATAACGCCAATGGGATCATTAACAATGCCAGTACGGCTTCCTGACGAAAGGCGGCTTCATGTTTCCAGGCTGAGTTCAGTCCTTTCATGGAAAAGCCGGTGGCGCGGAAAATGCGTTTCAGTCCGTGATTGTTGGCGGGTTTCATATTCTCTCAATTCTTGATCTGTGGCTATGGCCGGTTGCTGTATAAAGACCCGTTGAACCGTGAAAGGTTCCTGGGTTAATGGGGTTGCAACTTGTCGCTCCTTTATTGTCCTCGCGTTGGTCACCAGTGACTAGTTTGGCTAGTAGTGTAGTGGCGCTGAGGTTTCCAAGGTGCGGCGGCATTATAGCAGCTCATCTTGCCGCTGATATAACAGTTACTTCACCCACCAAGGGTGTTTGGCCGTTATTATGCCAAGGCGGAAGGTTTGGCAAAGCGGGTAGGGTCGTTTCGATAATCGTTACACCTGTTGTCACCATAACTGCCAAGACTTTCTATACTCTTTATAGTTTTGGTCTTTATAGTTTTGATCCTTGTAGTTATGGTCTCTGCTATAGGATGTAGCAGGCAATTGGCCGACAGCCAGGGAGGGCTTATGCAATATTCGCAATCTTTACCGACAACAGCATACCTTAAATGTTTTCCGGCCATGCTGTTACTGCTGCAAACTTTTCTGCTGGCCTTGTCTTTTCTGATCTCGTTTCCGGCGGGCGCCGATAGAGAATTGCCGGCCCCGGAGCTGGCCGGTCGTTGGCAACAACAAAAGGCCGAAATCAAGGATTTCCTTGTCAGTGAAAAACTCGATGGTGTCCGCGCCAGATGGGACGGCAGGCGTTTGCTGAGCCGCTCGGGCAGAGTGATTCCTGCACCAGTTTGGTTTGTGAAAGACTTTCCTGCAGTGGCACTCGAAGGAGAACTTTGGGGCGGCTATCACAGCTTTGATACTGCATCATTGCTGGCCAGAGGTTTAGGCGAAGCAGACTCCTGGCGTCAGCTGGGCTTTTATCTGTTCGATGCCCCCGGGCTGACAATGGCGTTTGCCGAACGTTATCAGGCGTTCAAGCAGTATCACCAACTGACCCCTTATCTCTATGTCATTGAGCAGCGGCGTCTCAGCAGCACGCAAGAGCTACATCTGTGGTTACAACAGGTGGTGGCCAAAGGGGGCGAAGGCCTGATGGCGCACCGCATCGATGCCATGTATCTGGAGGGACGCAGTGACGCCTTGTTAAAGCTCAAACCTGTGGAAGATGCCGAGGCGAAAGTGCTGGCGATACTTCCGGGAAAGGGCAAGTATCAAGGCATGATGGGCGCCTTGCTGGTGGAAACCGAGGCTGGGGTAAGCTTTCGCTTGGGAACAGGTTTCACCGATGCCGAGAGGGCTTCACCGCCTCTTCCCGGAACCTGGGTGACTTTTGCTTTCTCCGGGCTGACCTCGGGCGGCAAGCCTAGGTTTGCCCGCTTCCTTAGGGTAAGATCCGACTATCGACTCAGTTTCCCGGCAGAGGTTATTGAGGCAAAAGTCTCTGTCGCCGACCCGGCTGCGGAACGCAATCCTGCCGAGTCAGCCAATAAGGAACCTTAAGGTGGAATTTCAAAGCGTGCCAAGTGTCAATGAGGGTGAAATCAACCGTATCTTAATGGTTTGTATGGGCAATATTTGCCGTTCACCAAGCGCTGAAGCTGTGGCCCGGGCCAAGGCTCAGGCCATGGGGCTGACACTGGAGTTGGATTCTGCCGGTACCATAGGCTATCACGCTGGGGAGTCGCCGGACAGGCGCGCCCGCGCCGCCGGTGAGCGGCGCGGGCTGGACTTTTCAGGGATCAAAGCCAGGCAGGTGTGCGCACAGGACTTTGCTCATTTCGATCTTATTCTGGCGGCCGATCGTGAGAATCTTCAGGCCCTATATGAGGCTTGTCCGCAGATTTACAAACACAAGCTGGCCTTGATGCTGGACTTTGCCGATACCCCCATCAGGGAAGTCCCGGATCCTTACTATGGTGGCGACAGCGGATTTGAGCAGGTTTTGGATCTGTTGGAGTTGAGCATTGCCGGACTGTTTGCCCGGATCCAGGCCGCCAGACAGAAGATTATCCCGCCTGTGCGGTGAGCGGTTCTGCAAAGGACTAACATTAAGCTTATGCGGAATTTAGTTGGATAATTGGTCGGATAAGTGACAAACAAAAACAGGCCACGATTTGTGGCCCGTTTCCGTTAAGCTTGCTTCTTGAGGGAAGCTTAACCCTGATGGCGTTTGCCGGCGCGCTTCAGCTTGTCGGCTTCTTTCTTTGCCTGCTTCATGGCCTCTTTCTCTGCCAGCAGCTTGGCCACTTCCGCCTCTTCTGCCTGGGCCATTTCCGGCGTTTCCAGTGACAGCTGGCCGATTTTCCCAGAGCGGAATTCATGCAGCAGCAGTTCCGAGGCCTTGTGCAAATCGATATGACCGCCGCTTCTGAGGGCGCCGCGCCTGCGGCCTATCTCTTCGAGTAATTCGATATCGGTGGCGGGCAGGGAGGTCAGCTTATAACGCTCCATCATCGCCTCCGGGTAAGCATGCAGGAAATAAGCTGCAGCAAACAGGGCCACATCCTCATATTCCATGGCGGTGTCCTTGATGGCACCTGTGACCGCCAGACGATAACCCGAGGCTTCATTGTCCACCTTGGGCCAAAGGATCCCCGGCGTGTCGGACAGCACTATGCCGTTTTTGAGGTTGATCCTTTGCTGCGCCTTGGTCACCGCAGGTTCATTACCTGTTTTGGCAATCACCCGGCCGGCCAGGGTGTTGATGATGGTGGACTTGCCCACATTGGGGATGCCCATGATCATGGTGCGAATATCCTTGAGCGCACCTTCGCTCACGGGAACCAGTTTGCGGCATAGCTCGGGGATCTTTCTGACCATGGCAGGTTGCAGGGTAGTGATGGCTTGTGCCCGCACTCCTTGTTCCTGCTCCAGGTACTCAATCCAACGATTGGTTATCTCGGGATCGGCCAGATCAGACTTATTCAGCAACTTGATACAAGGCTTGTCCTGGCGCAGCTTGGCCACCATGGGGTTTTCACTGCTGTAAGGTATTCGGGCGTCCAGCACTTCGATCACCAGATCTATCTGAGGCATCACCTCTTCTATCTCTTTGCGGGCCTTGTGCATGTGTCCCGGATACCATTGAATCGCCATCTATTGCTTATCCTGCTGAAAACTGAAAAAAGAGCGCTATTGTAGCATTCCGAACTGAAAAAAGCGCCCGCAGGCGCTAGATAACCCCAAGTTCGCGCAGGCGCTCCATCAGGTAGCTGTCGGCGGTATAGCGCTCTGACAGCACAACGTCGGGACGAGGATGCAGGAACAGCGGCAGTGAGATCCGCGACTTGCTCATATCGGCGCCTTCCGGGTTGATCACCCTATGAGTGGTCGATGGGAAGTAACCGGCGGAAGCCTCCTGGAGCATATCGCCTATGTTTATGATAAGGTTGCCAAAATCGCTGGGAACATCCAACCATTCTCCGTCGAGGCTCTTCACTTGCAGCCCGGGCTCGTTGGCGGCGGGCAATACGGTGAGCAGGTTGATATCCTCATGGGCAGCGGCACGAATGGCGCCTGGGGTCTCATCGCCAGTCATCGGCGGATAATGCAGTACCCGCAGCAGCGTCTTGTGGCTATTGGCTATCATTTGCGACAGCGCTGTGCGGTAGTTGGCTGCCACCTCGGCAGGCGAGTGCACCTCGACCCAGTCCAGAAGCTCGGCGGCCAGCGCATTGGCTTCTTGGTAGTAGGTGAGGATATTGTCCTGCAATTGCTCAGGAATGCGGCCCCAGGGGTAGACGTGAAAGTACTCTTTGATGTCTTTGACCGTATGGCCTTTGGCGGTTTCTGAAATGCTCGCCGGAAAGAAACCATCCTGGGTTTCCGGCTTGAACATGAAGGCCTGCTTCTCTTCACTGTTGAAGAACTCCTGCCAGTCGCGGTAGATATCCTGCACCAAGTGTTGTGAAATAGGGTGGTTGCTCAACACGCCAAAGCCGGTGCTGCGCAGGGATTCTACAAAGCGCTCGGCAGCATCTGCGGCGCGATAGTCTATGGTTTCCAGTTTCATCATCATCTTTCTTGGTTATTTTTTATTGACCCGATACTTGTGTCTCTATGGACATTTTGTTGGCAGTCGGGTGACCCGGGCGCAAGTCTACCTTGATGTCTTTATAGGGGCAACGTAAAGTGATCCAAGTCACTTTTATGGCTCTGTGTAACTAGAGTGAAGGGTAACCGCTGCAATTTGGGTCTTATGGGTTACGCAGAGTAATCGAGGAGCGTTAAATGAAACCCCTGAACGAGTTTGAGCGTTATGTCATAGAGGAAAAAGGCACAGAGCGCCCTTTCAGTGGAGAGCTGTATCAACACAATGCCAAGGGGCGATATCTTTGCCGCAAATGCGGCGCCCCATTGTATTTGTCCGAGCATAAATTCAATGCCCATTGTGGCTGGCCCGCCTTTGATGATGAAATCTCCGGTGCCGTCACCCGGATACCCGACGCCGATGGTCGCAGAACCGAAATTGTCTGCAGTCAATGTGGTGGTCATCTGGGACATGTGTTTGAAGGAGAGGGGTTAACGGCCAAGAACTTGCGACATTGCGTCAATTCTGTCTCCATGGTCTTTGAGGCCATAGATGATGCCGAGGCTTTGCAGCCGGCAACTGAAAAGCGTTTGGAGACGGCCACCCTGGGCGGCGGCTGTTTTTGGTGTTCAGAGGCGGTTTTTTTAAGCTTGGCCGGGGTTACGCAAGTGACTTCCGGCTATGCCGGCGGCGCGGCAAAAGATGCCAACTACAAGGCGGTATGCAGCGGCGCAACCGGCCATGCCGAAGTGGTGCAGATAGTTTTTGACCCCACTGTCATCAGCTATGCCGAGCTGTTGGAGGTGTTCTTTGTCAGTCATGACCCCACCACCTTGAATCGCCAGGGTAACGACGTGGGGCCTCAGTATCGTTCGGTGATTTTCGCGCACTCGGATAAGCAGCTTGAGGTGGCGTCCTCCATGATTAAAGCGCTGGATGAGGAAGGCTTATTCGGCGCACCTATAGTGACAGAGTTGACCGCCTTTGATGGTTTCTATCCGGCGGAGGACTATCATAACGACTATTTTGCGCTTCATGGTGAGCAGCCTTATTGTGCCTTGGTGATCAAACCCAAGCTGGATAAGGTGAGGCGGCGTTTCAGGGCCAAGCTGAAGTAGAATAGAAAAAACGGCAAGCCTCAGCTTGCCGTTTTTTTAAGGCCTGGACAGTGTTAAATTATGAGTCCAACTTGTCGTCGGCAATCTTGTATCTGGGATCTTCAATCAGATTGACTTCCACCAGATCGCCGGCCTTGTGCAGCAACTGTTTGCAGTCGTTGGAAAGATGACGAAGATGCAGGCGTTTGCCTTGATTCACATAGCGCTCGGCCAAGGTGTCTATGGCATCCAGAGCCGAGTGGTCACAGACCCGGGATGACTGGAAGTCGACCACGACATCCTTGGGGTCATTGTTGGCATCGAACAACTCAAGGAACGAAGCCGCTGAGCCGAAAAACAGTGGGCCATTGAGACGGTAAACCGCCCAACCGTTGGCATCTATGCTCTTTTGAGCACTGATCTGTTTGGCATGCTCCCAGGCAAATACCAGCGCAGATACTATCACCCCGACAAATACCGCAATCGCCAGATCGGTAAATACCGTCACCACAGTCACCAGCACAATAACAAAGGCATCGTGCTTGGGCACCTTACGCATCACTTTAAAGCTGGCCCACTCAAAGGTTCCCAGCACCACCATAAACATGACCCCGACCAAGGCGGCCAGCGGGATCATCTCGATAAAGGCGGCGGCAAACAGAATAAAGCACAGTAAGGTGAGGGCGGCGGTGATCCCGGAAAGACGACCGCGGCCCCCTGAGTTGATGTTAATCATCGACTGACCAATCATGGCGCAGCCACCCATGGCACCGAAAAAGCCACTGGTGACGTTACCCACGCCTTGGCCGACACATTCCTTGTTGCCACGGCCGCGGGTCTGGGTCATCTCATCGACCACTGTCAGAGTCAGCAGAGATTCAATCAGGCCAACAGCTGCCAGGATAACGGCATAGGGCGCTATGATATAAAGGGTTTCCAGGTTGAAGGGCACGGCCGGAATGGCAAAGCTTGGCAGTGTGCCGGCGATAGTTGCCTCAGGATTACCGCTCATATTGCGCAAATAATCGAGCACGTTGCGGGTATCCAAATCCAGGCCTACCACCAGAGCGGTTACTGCCAGTATGGCCACCAGGGATGAAGGCACGGCTGTGGTCAGTTTAGGCAGAAAATGTATGATGGCCATCGTCATGGCTATCAGCGCCAGCATCAGCCAGATATCGGCACCGGGCAACCAGGCCATCTCCTCTTCGCCGACTTTGACCTGGAATTGCCCCAGTTGCGCCAGGAATATCACTATGGCCAGGCCGTTGACGAAGCCTATCATCACAGGATAAGGCACTATGCGGATGAACTTGCCAAGACGCAGTGCTCCGGCGGTAATTTGAATTACCCCGGCCAGCACCACGGCAGCAAACAGATAGCTGACGCCGTGAGACACCACCAGGCTGGTCATGACCACGGCCATCGCGCCGGTGGCGCCTGAGATCATGCCGGGACGGCCGCCGATGAGGGCCGTGATCAGTCCCATGATAAAGGCGGCATAAAGGCCCACCATAGGTTCTACTTTAGCAACGAAGGCAAAGGCTACCGCTTCGGGCACCAGCGCCATAGCAACCGTTAGGCCGGAGAGTATATCCGCCTTGTGACTGCTGGTTTTATGGCGTATCAGTTCAAACATTCAGCTTGGGATCCCATCTTGAGGGTTAAAAACAAAGTTGCGCATACTAGCAAAATTTCTGTTGTGACAGAAGTGTGAAGCAGATCAAAATAAAAAAACCATGCCCGAGGGCATGGTTTTTTCTCAGCAACACTTAGGTTCAGGGACGGGCCATATCTGACTCGGCGCTGTTACCATGGCTCTTGCGTGGCGCGGTTTCGCCATTGGCCAGATACTCTCGGCCTTTGGGCACTTCAACGTGAGCACGTTGATCCACCTGTGGCTTGGTTGTATCTGAGCCAACCATGGTGCTGAAGCGACTGACTCTTGGTGCGGCACTTGCCTGGGTTGTTGCAGGTGCTGCTGCCGGGCTTTCCTTGGCTTGATTGCTTGCCTGACGCGCAGGGCGGCTGATAGCAGCCGGCTTGGCCATAGGGGCTGAGGCGGCGACGCTTGCCGATGCAGTTTCTGCCTTGGGCTTGGCTGCTGCGACTTCAACAGTTTTAGCCTTGGGTGCTTCGCTCGCTTTCTCTACTGCCTTTGATGGCGCAGCTTCGACGGGCTCAGCTTTTGCAACTTCAGCTTTTTCAGCTTTGGCTTCAGGCGCTGGTTCGGCTTCTGCTGTTTTGGGCTCAGCCTTTACCTCTACTTCGGCGGCTTTTGCATCGGCAACGGCTTCTACCTTGGCAGCGACCTCGGCTTGAGGCTTTGTCTCAACCTGAGCTTCGGCTTTGGTTTCCGCTTTGGCTTCAACCTGAGGAGCCGGCTTGGCTTCAACCTGAGGAGTCGGCTTGGCAACAACTTGAGGTTCAGCTTGTGCTGGCTCTTGAGCTTTGTCGGCAGGCTTTGCTTGCTCGGCATCGACTTCAACGGCAGCAGCCGGCGCTGATGCCTCGGTAACAACCACTTCTTTAGCGTTATTTGCTGCTTCAGTGGCTGCTTTTTCAGTGCTTACCTTTTCAGGGCTTTCGGACTCTTCGCCTTCCTGTTCGGTACGGCGGCGACGCTGACCGGCAGCACGCAAATGACGAGGGCTGCGGCGGCTACGGCGTTGTCCTTCGCGCTTGGGCTTATCGTCTTCTTCAGCGCTCTCGATGGCTTCGGCATTACTTTGAACACCACTATCTTGAACACTGGTTTCAGCGATTTGCTCAGCATTGACAACAGGGCTGACTTCGGCGCTTGCCTGAATGTCTTGTGAAACCCCTGTACCTTGGGCTTTAGTGGCAACCTGAGTTGACTCTTCACCCTTCAGCTCGGTAGTGGTTTCGCTCTTGGCTTCTGACTTGGCTTCAACTTTGGCCTGAACTTCCATTTCCTTGGACTCAGCCTGAGCTGCGGCAGGCTTACGGCGGCTGCGGCGTGGTTTGTCGGCTTGCTCGGCGTTATCCTTGTTACCTGTCTCTTTGGCGCGAGTCGGCTTGGTCTCGGTTTTTGTCTCGACCTTTACTTCAGGTTTGGCCTGGGCGCTGGCTTTCACTTCGGCGCTGGTTGCCTCTGCTGTGTTATCAACGGCTTCCTGTGCATCGTTGGCCTCAATGCGCACTTTACGACGCAGGTTGCGACGTTGGCGACGCTCACGGGCGGCTTCCTGTTTTGGTTCCTGCTCGCTTTCGTCACGGGCCTTGCTGCGGCTCTTGCGTTCATCCAAAGCTTCAGACTTGGGAGCCTTGTCGCTACGGTCACTACGGGTTGGTTTACCGGAGTCGTTTGCCTGGCGCTTGTTGCCTTGTTCGTCCTTATCACGGGCAGGGCGCTCGTTAGCGGCCGATTTGCGGTTGCGGCTGCGTGAATCGCGGTTAGCGTCTTTGTCATCACCACTCTTGCGACGTCTGTCGTTGCGGTCATTGCGACGGTTACGGCGGTTGTTCTGGCCGTTGCTTTCCTGATTGTCTTTAGTGCTCTTTTCCTGCTTCTTGTCGGCTTGTGGCTCGGAAGAGGAGAAGAGGGCACCCAAGGCGGCAAAGAAACGGGAAATTATCCCGGGCTTGGCCGCTTCAGTCGCTGCGGCTTTGACCGCTGGTTTGGCTGTCTGCGGTGCTTCGGCAGTTTCCTGCTTGATAGGTGTAGCAAAACCACTCAGTGCTGGCTTGGGTGCAGCAGCACGTTCCAGTTTACGTGGTTCATACAGTTTGTTCTCCGGCTCTTCCACACGCTGGTAGCTGACTTCAGAGATCTGGTCGTCCTTGCGATGACGCACCACACGGTAGTTCGGGGTCATCATATGTGGATCCGGGATCACATAGACTTCAACTTCATGGCGCTGCTCTGTGATGCGTATGGCCTTGCGCTTTTCGTTCAGCAGGTAAGCTGCGACATCCACGGGCACTATGGCCTCAATCTGAGAGGTGTTTTCCTTGATGGCTTCTTCTTCCATCAGGCGCAGAATCGACAGTGCCAGTGACTCGGTACCACGAATGGTGCCCTGACCGTTACAACGAGGGCAGATGTGAGCGGCTGACTCTTCCAGAGACGGACGCAGACGCTGACGGGACATTTCCATCAGACCGAAGCGGGAAATACGGCCTAATTGCACTCGGGCACGGTCATGGTGAACGGCATCACGCAGACGGTTTTCCACTTCGCGTTGGTGTCTGACCGGAGTCATATCGATGAAGTCGATAACCACCAGGCCGCCCAAGTCGCGCAGACGCAGCTGACGGGCAATCTCGTCGGCGGCTTCCAGATTGGTATTCAGTGCGGTTTCTTCGATATCGCCGCCCTTGGTGGCTCTGGCTGAGTTGATATCGATAGAGGTCAGCGCTTCGGTGGGATCGATAACGATAGAACCGCCGGAAGGCAGTCTGACTTCGCGCTGGAATGCAGATTCTATCTGTGACTCAATCTGATAGTGGGTAAAGAGCGGCACTTCAGATGAGTAGGGTTTGACTCTGTCGACAAAATCAGGACGTACCAGGGCGATATGCTGCTTGGCATCGGCATAAATTTGTGGGTGATCGATTAGAATTTCGCCTACATCACGGCGCAGGTAATCACGGATGGCGCGAACGATAACATTGCTTTCCTGATGAATAAGGAAAGGAGCCGGGCGACTCTCGGCCGCTTCCTGAATCGCTGTCCAATGGTGCAGCAATACCTTCAAGTCCCACTGCAGATCGGCGGCAGCCTTGCCAACACCTGCGGTGCGAACAATCAGCCCCATACCGTTGGGCACTTCCAGGTTTTCCATGGCCGCTTTCAACTCGGTGCGCTCATCACCTTCAATCCGGCGGGAGATACCACCGGCGCGAGGGTTATTGGGCATGAGTACCAGGTACGACCCGGCCAGACTGATAAAGGTGGTCAAGGCAGCGCCTTTGTTGCCACGTTCCTCTTTATCTATCTGAACTATGACTTCCTGGCCTTCGCTGACCACTTCTTTAATACTGGGACGCCCCTGGAAGGAATAACCTTTAGGGAAGTATTCACGGGCGATCTCTTTCAGTGGTAGAAAACCATGACGCTCGGCGCCATAGTCAACAAATGCCGCTTCCAGAGAGGGTTCTACGCGGGTGATTTTACCTTTATAAATATTGGCTTTTTTCTGCTCATGGCCTGGGCTTTCGATATCCAGATCATAAAGCTGTTGCCCATCAACCAGGGCAACGCGCAACTCCTCGGATTGAGTCGCATTGATTAACATCCGTTTCATGATGACGTAATTCTTCTTAATAAGAGGTCATCAAACGTACAGGTCGCTGCATTACGGGCCTGGTCTCATTCGGGCGACGCCTCTCGGCGTTCCTCCAGGCAGGGAGGTGCGCATTGCTGTTAGACGCATTCGCTGCGTGTCGCATCCTATTTATGGCTTATTTTTCAATGATTACAAAAACAAGGAATTCGTTGTAAAACATCAACCAACCCCATAAATTCTTCAATAATAATCCGGTAATGCCGAAGTCGAGCCTTGTCGTTTGATGACGAGTTAACATTAACTTTCGAAAACAGCATAGTGGCGGCTTGAAAGTGGTCTGAATTTCGTGTTTCCGTCCAGGTTTAACCGTAAAAACAATTTTTTCAGTAGTGTTCTTTTATATACAGTTTGCAAATCAATTATTTGCGACCTCGGAGGTCAGACATCGCTCAAGCGCTTTCCACCGTTCGAACCGTTCATAGATTGAGCAAAGGCTCATCAATACGCAGGGTTCGCCGCTGAAATATAGCCGAATTCAAAAAAATCGGCAATCAAAAGCCTCAACATGTTGTACAATAGCGCGCCCCGAACCGCAACATAAGTGTTATGAATACCGAGACGCCATCACCCAATCAGCAAGTTCGCCTGGTGACCATTGATGAAGACAATGTTGGCCAGCGCATTGACAATTTTTTGCTCAGCAAACTCAAGGGCGTGCCCAAGAGCATGATCTATCGCATAGTGCGCAAGGGCGAAGTCAGGGTCAACAAGAAGCGGATAAAGCCCGAATATAAGTTGGCCGAAGGGGACCAGGTACGCATTCCACCGGTTCGGGTCAGTGAAGATAACTATCGCACTGCGCCTTCTGCCAATCTGGAGCGGGTATCGCGCCTAGAAGACAGAATTCTGTTTGAAGACAAGCATATTCTGGTACTGAACAAACCTGCCGGCATCGCCGTACACGGTGGCAGTGGTGTCGATTACGGCGTGATTGAAGCGCTGAGATCGCTGCGACCGCAGCAAAAGTTTCTTGAGTTGGTGCACCGTTTGGATAAAGACACCTCAGGAGTGCTTTTGGTTGCCAAGAAGCGCAGCGCGCTAAAGCACCTGCATGACCAACTCAGACATAAGCAGATGCAAAAAGACTATCAGGCGCTGGTTCGCGGTGAGTGGCAAAAGCACGACAAGGTGGTTAAGGCGCCATTGCTGAAGTTGACACTTAAGTCGGGTGAACGCATTGTACGGGTGAATACCGAAGGCAAGGCCTCGGAAACCCGTTTCAAAATTTTGCAGCGTTATGATGGTGCGACACTGGTGCAGGCGAGTCCGGTAACCGGCCGTACTCATCAGATCCGGGTGCACTGCCAGTATGCCGGTCATCCTATTGCCTGTGACGAAAAGTACAGTGAGCAAAAGTTTGATGACAGTATGCGGGCACTTGGGTTGAACCGCCTGTTTCTGCATGCGGCGCAACTTAAGTTCACTCATCCTGACACAGAGACTGAAATGACAGTGCAGGCCCCCCTGGATCCTGTACTGCTTGAGTTGTTGGACAAACTCACTCGGGTATAGAAAGAAATAAGGAAACCGCCCATGAAGGCATATGAGCTACTGATATTCGATTGGGACGGTACCCTGATGGACTCGATAGGCAAGATTGTCCGCTGCATGGAAAATACGGCAAGGGCTATGGCATTGCCTATCCCCTCGGAGCAGGCAGTACGTGACATTATTGGTCTGTCGATGACAGAGGCTCTGCAATGCCTCTATCCAGCAGGAAGTGTTGACGAATATCAGGCGATCAGAGAGGAATATAAGCAGCAGTTCCTGATGCTTGATACCACGCCTAGCCCACTTTTCAGTGAAACTCCGGCACTGCTGTCACAGCTTCGCAGTGAGAAGTATCTGCTGGCGGTGGCGACAGGTAAGGCAAGGGCAGGTCTTGAACGTGTACTGCGGGAAACTGGGCTTGGAGATTTTTTTCATGCCAGTCGTAGCGCCGATGAGGCGAGAAGTAAACCCCACCCGGACATGCTGCAACAGCTATTGGCTGAATTAAAGATAGCGCCTGAGAGAGCCTTGATGGTGGGTGATTCGGTACACGATCTCAATATGGCTACCGGTGCCGGTATGGATGCCATTGGGGTCAGTTATGGCGCCCATAGCCGCGAACGCTTACATGAAGCGGCGCCAAAGGCCATTATCGATAGTCCATTGGGGCTGTTGCACCATCTGTGATTTTCATTGGAACCTTTCCCTAAACACATCCTTGAAAGGCCTGCAGATGCAGGCCTTTTGCTTGCTGTATTCTGTTAAAAACGTGGCGTGCAATTTCAGGAATTGGCGGTTTTTAACTCCGGGCATAATTTTGGGCTCAGGCTCTCTGCGTTTAGGTTCTCTGCGTTTAGGTTCTCTGGGCTTAGGTTCTTTGTATTAAGGCTCCCGGTATTAAGGTTCAATGCTTCAGTGCCCAGACTGGACAATGCCAGCGCCGACAGGCGGGTGATGTCGTGGGACGAGACTATGACGCCGCAAATTTCGCCAGCATCATTGATGCAGGGTGAGTGTCGTACACTCATCAGCAGCGGCGCTGTTAGATGCGGTGGATGCAACCAATGATTGGCTTCCGGTGTTTCGCCGTTAAAGGCCCGTTCAAGTAGTGGTCGGATCTTCTTCTCAAATGTCTTTACACCGTGCAGCTCAGCTATCTGCTTACCTATTATCTCCTCTTGGGTGCGGTTGAAAAGCTGCTCATACCCTTTGGAGACCATATGGTAGCAGTAGTCTGTACCGATAAATGCCAGCAGATGATCTGTGGTGGCTATCATCTGCTTGTGCATGGTGAGCTCGCGACTGACCAACATCCTGTGATATTCGAGACCGATACGTTGGGCCAAGATCCGGAAAAACTCTTTTGACTTTGCACTTTCGGCCTGGGGCAGGGTATCTAGCACAAAAATATGGCCGACCGGTTTGCCATCGCTGCCGAGGATCAGCTCGGCCTGATAACTCTGGGCGCCTATCTCGCGGAACAGGCTAAAGTGGGGAAAACGTTTTTGCAGATCACGGGCGTGGAGTAGATGAGTGCAGATTTCCTGTTGTTGATAGAGAGACTCACAGGGAGAACCCGCCAGTTCAAAATCAAACCCAGGGAGGGACTGTTTGTTGTCACAAAAGGCAATGACCTCGCCTTGTGAGGCATTTTTAAGTCGGCCAAAACCTGCCCAGCGACATTGGGTCACCAAGGCGAGTGCGCGCAGTGCCCGTTGAAAAAAACGCTTATCTGTACAGGGCGCAGCTAGTAGAGCCAAGGCTTCTTCGGTATCTGTCATCTTTTCACTCTACAGGGGATCATCAAAAGAAATATGTTGATTAATTGTTATTATAGTAGAGTGAAAGCCCCGTGGTCGCACGTAAATTTACCTTGTTGAGATAAGATTCAGACGCATCCGACATCTATATCATATTGTTTCAATATGGCGCATGTATCTTGGCGAGCGAGCTACAAGCAAAGAGAAGCAAGAGTGCAATTCAGTGTTTGAATGCTTTAGCTTCCGGACGATGCAGTATCTCCCAATACTTTAATCCCCTGACGGGAGAGCATTTCGATAAGCAGGATTAAGGGTAAACCTATTAGTGTGTTGGGATCCCGTCCTTCGAGGGCTCGGAACAGGGCGATGCCCAAGCCTTCACACTTAAAGCTGCCGGCACACCAGAGTGGTTGCTCGCGGCGAACATAATCGACGATTTCATCTTGGCTCAGGTTTCTGAAATGCACAATGAAAGGTTCGACTTCCACTTGAGTTCGGTCGCTGCGGCTGTCATAGAGTGCCAGCCCGGTATAAAAGGTAATACTTTTCCCCGAGGCGGCCTGCAATTGCTGGCAGGCTTTCTCTTCAGTCAGTGGCTTGCCGACGATTTGACCATCAATCACGGCAACCTGATCTGAACCTATCACCAGTGCGTTGCTTAGTTGCTTTGCCCCGGCCTGTGCTTTGACTGCTGCCAGACGTCTGACCAAATCAAAGGCGGTTTCATCAGGCCGGGGCGTTTCATCTACTTCGGGAGCCACACACTCAAACGCCAAACCTAATTTTGCCAATAGTGCCTTTCGATAGCTTGAGGTTGAGGCTAAAATCAACTGAGGTTCTGTGGGGGAAACCGCAGCCTTGGTATTGTCATCTTGGTGGGTCATATCTTGGGTTCCAAAGCGTTGTGAGAGCCGGATATTGTCGCCAAATTTGCCAATGCCTGGCAAGAGTGGCTTTGAGATGAGATGACTGGCTTTATTTTGCGCGGCAACGGCTTGTGAAGAGTCCTGTGCTTGGGTAGAATTCGGCGTCCGTCAATTTCGAACCCGTTGGAACAGGCCTATGATGGCGAGGACTGCACAGGTTTTATTTCCTTTGCGAGCCACATCATCATTTTTCCTTTGACTCCGGCGGTTTCAAACTATAATATGCGCGCCTTATGCAAACAGTAAAGATACCGGTTTCAATTGATCCCATTCGTGCTGCGACCAGTCGCCTTAGCTATCAAGGTGTTGTTCCTGGTACGCAACTGAAGCGATTGAATGAATTATGTGCCGGCGACTGTTCCGATGTGACAGTGTCAATTGAGTGTGGTGTGGATTTACAGGGGATAGTCTACCTGAAAGGGAAGGCTGTGACGGAGCTCACTCTGCTATGTCAACGCTGCATGACACTATTTACCACAGAGGTTACGGTCGAGTTTAGTTTCAGTCCTTGCCGGAATGAAGCTGAAATCGATGAGCTCCCGGATGCGTATGACCCTATTGAGTACAATGAAATTGGCGAAGTTCGTCTGCATCAATTGATTGAAGATGAATTGATACTGGCTATGCCCTTGATACCGACCCATGACATAGATAAATGTTATACAGGTTCCAAGGATGTGGCCATAGGCGAGATTGAAGCCGCTCAAGAGGAGCGTCCAAATCCGTTTGCAGTGTTAGAAAAACTGAAGAGCAAGTAATCCAGGAGACAGATCAATGGCTGTACAACAGAATAAAAAATCTCGTTCAAAGCGCGGTATGCGCCGTTCACACGATGCACTGAGCACTGCTCAGCTGTCTGTAGACGCTACCAGCGGTGAACTGCATCGTCGTCACAATGTGACTGCTGACGGTTTCTACCGTGGCAAAAAGGTAATCAACAAGTAAGTTGTTGATTGTCTTATGACGAGTCTGACGCTTGCGTTAGATGCGATGGGTGGCGACCATGGCCCCCACGTGACTGTGCCTGCAGCCCTGCAGGCACTTAAATTATATCCAGATCTCAGGTTTATTCTGGTTGGTGATCAAGACCAGATACAACCATACCTGGCCCAATGCGGGCAAGACATTACCGATAGAATTGAACTTAGACATACCACTGAAGTGGTCAGTATGTCTGACAGGCCAGTGCATGCTTTGCGTTGTCGGCGTGACAGTTCCATGCGTCGGGCGCTGGATGCTGTGCATAAAGGTGAGGCTCAGGCGTGTGTCAGCGCAGGTAACACCGGCGCGCTGATGGCGATGGCCAAGGTGGTACTAAAGACGCTGCCGGGCATAGACAGACCCGCGTTGGTCAGTTGTCTTCCCACCATCAACCATAAGCCAGTCTATCTACTGGATCTCGGGGCCAATGTGTCTTGTGATTCAGATACTTTGTTCCAGTTTTCCGTCATGGGTTCAGTGCTCTGCGAAGCCGTGACCAAACAACCCAGACCCAAGGTCGCGCTGCTCAATGTCGGCAGCGAAGAGATCAAAGGCAACGACCAGGTGCAGCAGGCTGCCCAGTTGTTGCAACATACTCCTCAAATCAATTATCAAGGTTTTATCGAAGGGGATGAGATTTACCGCGGCAAAGTCGATGTGATTGTCTGCGACGGTTTTGTCGGTAATATTACCCTGAAAACTTCAGAAGGCATTGCCAGACTGTTGATCCATCAGCTTAAGGAAGGGCTGACCCGAGGCTTTTTTGTACGCATGTTGGCCAAATTATTGGCTCCCAGTATTCAAAGCGTGCTCAAACAGATGAACCCCGACCACTATAATGGAGCAAGTCTGATAGGATTGCGCGGAATAGTCGTCAAGAGCCATGGGAATGCGGATGAAACTGCCTATTTACAAGCGATTAGCTTGGCAGTCACTGAAGCAAGACGTCGACTCCCAGAGATGATCAAGCAGCGTCTCGAGTCGATACTTTTAGATATAAACAGCTGATTTCTCCTTATGCATACAAAAATTCTTGGAACTGGCAGTTATCTGCCGGCGCAGGTGCGTAGCAATCAGGATCTGGAAAAAATGGTGGAAACCAGTGACCAGTGGATTGTTGAGCGCACGGGTATTTCTGAGCGTCGGATCGCTGATGCCAGTGAAACGGTTGCCACTATGGGTTATCAGGCGGCGTTGAAGGCCATTGAAATGGCAGGCATCGAAGCCGGCGAACTCGATATGATTATCTGCGGCACCACAAGTGCGGCAAACGCTTTTCCGGCTGCTGCCTGTGAAGTGCAGGCCATGTTGGGGGTTCATACCATCCCCGCATTTGATGTCGCGGCCGCTTGTTCCGGCTTTGTCTACGCGCTGTCGGTTGCCGATCAGTTCGTGAAAACCGGTGCGGCCAAGAAAGTGCTGGTAATAGGCGCCGATGTGCTTTCCAGGCTCTGTGAGCCGGAAGACAGAACCACCATTATTCTCTTTGGTGATGGTGCCGGTGCCGCCGTGGTGGGCGCCAGTGAAGAACCGGGGATCATCTCTACCCACATCTATGCCGACGGTCGTCATGGTGAACTGCTCAAATGCGCCTTTCCGCCCAGAGCCGGAGAAACCTCCGAGGCTGTAGGCTTTATGACCATGAAGGGCAACGATGTCTTCAAGGTCGCCGTCACTCAGTTATCCCATGTGGTGACAGAAACCCTGAGATTGAATAATGTCGACAAGTCAGAAATAGATTGGTTGGTGCCACACCAGGCCAATTTCCGCATTATTAATGCCACAGCCAAGAAATTGGACATGAGTCTTGATAAAGTGGTGCTGACGCTGGCCAAACATGGCAATACTTCAGCTGCCTCAGTGCCGATTGCACTGGATGAAGCGGTGCGCGATGGCCGCATCAAGCGCGGGCAACTCCTGCTGCTTGAGGCCTTTGGTGCCGGTTTTGCCTGGGGTAGCGCTTTGGTTCGCTTCTGATACTCAGTGCCTACTTGCTTCGCACAAGTGAGTAGGACGTCTCAATGCATACTAGTTGATCTGCCGGGCAGATCAGTAGACTCGGGCAGCGGCATCAGCTTTGCTGCCTGCAATCATAGGTAAATGAATATGGAAAATTTCGCTTTCGTGTTCCCGGGACAAGGTTCTCAGGCTGTAGGCATGCTTGCTGATCTTGCCGAAGGCTATCCGGTCGTGACCGAGACTTTTCGTGAAGCCAGTGAAGTGCTGGGTTACGACTTGTGGCAGCTTGTCCAGCAAGGTCCGGCCGAAACTCTTAACGAGACTGACAAGACCCAGCCTGCCTTGCTGAGTGCCAGTGTCGCTCTGTATCGCGCCTGGCAAGCAGCCGGCAAAGCCGCGCCCAGCGTGATGGCGGGTCATAGCCTAGGTGAATACTCGGCGCTGGTATGTGCCGGGGTGCTCAAGTTTACCGATGCCGTTAAGTTGGTTGAGCTGCGTGGTCAGTTGATGCAACAAGCCGTTCCTGCCGGAACCGGCGCCATGTTTGCCATCATAGGCCTGGATAACGACGCTATTGCCAAGGCCTGTGAAGACAGTGCTGAAGGCGCTGTGGTTAGCCCGGTTAATTACAATAGCCCAGGCCAGGTGGTGATTGCCGGTGAAAAAAACGCAGTTGAGCGCGCCGCCGCAGCCTGCAAGGCTGCAGGCGCCAAAATGGCGGTTGCCTTGCCTGTGAGCGTGCCTTCCCATTGCGCTTTAATGAAGCCCGCTGGCGATAAATTGGCCACTGCTCTGGGTGATATCGAATTTAGCCAGCCGCAAATCCCCGTAATCAACAATGCGGATGTCGCCCAGCCTCAAGATGCTGCTGATATCCGTGATGCCTTGGTTCGTCAGCTATACAGCCCTGTGCGCTGGACCGAAACCGTGGAAGCCATGGCTGCCATGGGCGTCACCGAGCTCTATGAGGTGGGTCCGGGTAAAGTCTTGACCGGGCTTTGCAAACGCATTAACAAATCCCTTACTGCCAAGGCAGTCAACGATGCCGCTTCTTTAGCTGCATTGATCGAATAAGGAGCTTTTCATGAGCGTAACATTAGACTTAACCGGCAAGATTGCCCTGGTTACTGGCGCCAGCCGTGGTATTGGCAAGTCGATTGCAACGACTCTGGCCGAAGCCGGTGCTACAGTATTCGGTACTGCAACCAGTGAGCGCGGCGCCGAAGCCATCTCGGCTTATTTGGGCGATAAGGGCCAGGGTTTGGTGCTGAATGTCACAGATCCACAATCTGTTGAAAATTTATTTGCCTCGATCAAAGAAAAAGCCGGCGATGTTGATATTCTGGTGAACAACGCTGGCATCACCCGTGACAATTTATTGATGCGGATGAAAGAGGATGAGTGGCAGGATATCCTGGACACCAACCTGACATCTCTTTTCAGGTTATCCAAGCCAGTGATGCGCTCAATGATGAAGAAACGTCATGGCCGTATCATCAATATTGGTTCTGTGGTAGGTACCATGGGCAATGCAGGCCAAGTAAATTACTCTGCGGCCAAAGCGGGTTTGATCGGATTTACAAAATCTCTCGCCAGAGAGGTTGCATCTCGTCAAATTACAGTTAATGCTATTGCTCCTGGTTTTATCCAGACAGATATGACGGATGAGCTGACAGAAGATCAGCAACAGGCCATCATGTCCCAGGTTCCAATGGAGCGCTTGGGTCAGGCACAGGAAATTGCCAACGCCGTGCTCTTTTTGGCCTCTGATGCTGCTGCTTACATCACAGGGGAAACCTTGCATGTAAATGGCGGGATGTATATGGTTTAAGGGCGAATGGCAGGGATACTGTCGCAATTGGGTGGTGATCTGCAGCAATTGAGGGCTTAAAATCGTGGTTAGACCACAAATTCTAGGCTTGCAATGTTGGTCAAATCTAATAAACTACTCGCAATCTTACGCAAGTGCGTAATTTGAATAGGAAAGAAAACTAATGAGCAACATCGAAGAACGTGTAAAGAAAATCATCGTAGAGCAACTGGGCGTTAAAGAAGAAGACGTTAAGCCAGCAGCTTCTTTCGTAGACGATCTGGGTGCAGATTCTCTGGACACTGTTGAGTTGGTTATGGCTCTGGAAGAAGAGTTTGATACCGAGATCCCTGATGAGGAAGCTGAGAAAATCACTACCGTTCAGGCAGCGATCGATTACGTTTCCAAGAATCAGTAATCCAGAATTCCAGAAAACAGGCGGCATAATTGCCGCCTGTTTTTGTTTTCGCCCCGTCAGTTTCTGGTTGTACCAGTATCAGCCGATGTATTATCGTGTCTTGTGACCATTCGGCTGCTGGCCGGAGGCAATGGTAGGCTGCAACAGCCTAGCCTATCATGGTAACTCACCCGTTAATCTAAGGTGGACACAGTGACTAAACGTCGAGTTGTTATCACTGGCCTGGGTCTGGTGACCCCGGTCGGCAACACAGTGGACAGCACCTGGCAAGCCTTGCTGGCAGGTCAGAGCGGTATCGCGCCTATCACCAAGTTTGATGCCAGCGAATTCAGCACCCGTTTTTCAGGCTCAGTCAAAGATTTTGACGTAGAGCAGTATCTGTCCCGTAAAGACGCCCGCAAGATGGACCTCTTTATTCAGTATGGTATGGCTGCCGGCATTCAGGCCATGCGTGACTCCGGATTGGAGATGGATAAAGAAGATCCCAGTCGAGTCGGAACCGCTATCGGCGCCGGTATGGGGGGGATGTGGTTGATTGAACAAAACCACAGCGCCTTGATGGCCGGTGGCCCACGTAAAATTTCCCCCTTCTTTGTGCCCAGCACCATTATCAATATGATTGCCGGTCATTTGTCGATCATGTACGGCATGACTGGTCCTAACTTTGCGGTGACAACCGCCTGTACCACTGGGGTGCACAACATAGGTTTCGCAGCCCGTACCATAGCTTATGGCGATGCCGATGTGATGGTGGCCGGTGGCGCGGAAGATGTCACTTGTCCTCTGGGCGTCGGTGGCTTTGCCGCAGCCAAGGCCTTGTCTACCCGTAATGATGACCCTCAGGCGGCTAGTCGCCCATGGGATAAAGACAGAGACGGCTTTGTTATCGGTGACGGCGCCGGGGTGTTAGTCCTGGAAGAGTATGAGCGCGCCAAGGCTCGCGGTGCCAAGATTTATGCCGAGCTGGTTGGTTTTGGTATGAGCGGCGATGCTTTCCATATGACCTCGCCGCCAGCCGATGGTGCCGGCGCTGCGTCTGCCATGAAAAATGCGCTGAGAGATGCAAACCTGGCCCCCGAAAGCATAGGTTATATCAATGCTCACGGTACTTCTACGCCGGCAGGCGATAAGGCCGAAGCGGCGGCAGTGAAGTCTATCTTTGGCGATCATGCCTACAAGCTGATGGTGAGCTCCACCAAATCAATGACGGGGCATTTGCTCGGTGCTGCCGGGGCAGTGGAAACCATTTTCTCCGCGTTGGCTCTTAAAGATCAGGTGGTTCCGCCTACCATCAACTTGGACAACCCGGACCAAGGTTGCGATCTGGACTTTGTTGCCCATACCGCGCGTCAGGCCAAAGTGGAGCATGTGCTATGTAACTCTTTTGGGTTCGGTGGCACCAATGGCTCCTTGCTACTGAAGCGAGTTTAAGGTTACCACTTGTAAAAGCGCCTGATGGCGCTTTTTTTATCTTTAAAATCAGTTAGTCATATTTTAAAGCTAAATCCAGAATTAACCTTTGTTCATCTCTATTGGCATTCTTTGAATATAGCGCCAGAATCCCGCCAAATAATTCTGGAGTTTTCATTATGCTCAATCCTGCAATGTTTCCTGTTATGGCCATGCTTGGGGCGATTGCTGCCAATTTGACCGAGTTGGTACGGGGTGAAAACAGCCGGTGGCAACCAGCGATGGAGATTGGTGTTCGCACTTTTAGTTTGGCCATAGCCGCCTATACCATGCTTTGGTTTGCCTTACTGACAGCGGCGGTTTATGCCGGCGGCGATGCCGATGTGATGGCCGGGGTAGAGGTGCTGGGCACCTTCCTGGTGGGGATGGGAATTTACTCACTGTTTCATTTGTCCCGTTTTATCAGCAGCAAATTGCAGCTTTGGATCTATCGGCTGGCTTTACCTCTGGTGATTGGCGGAAGTTTCCTGGTATCTAAGTTTGGGTGATCGCGAAATTTTCGCGTACACTCTCAGCCAAGTGCGGTCAGCAGACCGCCAAGCCTGATGAGAGGATCCCATGGCAGGAACAGAGAGACAAATAACCCTGAGGTTTTTGGCCGAGCCCGCAGACGTCAACTTTGGCGGCAAGGTACATGGCGGCGCCGTAATGAAGTGGATTGACTTGGCTGCCTATGCCTGTGCGGCCGGTTGGAGTGGTAAATACTGCATCACGGTTTACGCCGGGGGGATCAGGTTTGTCAAACCCATACATGTGGGCAATATAGTGGAGGTGAGCGCCAAGGTGATCTATACCGGCAGTACCTCCATGCATATAGGTTTGGATGTCAGAGCCGGCGATCCCAAGGATTCAGAACGTCAGTTGACCACTCACTGTATTGTCATCATGGTGGCGGTAGACGATGAAGGTAAACCAACGCCTGTGCCTGAATGGCAGCCGACATCGGCAAGAGACATAGAGCTTAGGGACTCGGCAATCAAGTTGATGGAGATGCGCAAGAAAATCGGTGCGGAAATGGAAGCGCACGTTCATCCTTGAGTGATGATTTCAAGAGCCACATTCGTGGCTCTTTTCTGTATGCGGGATGCTGAGTTTGCCCGTATCAACTTCTCCTTTATGCTGCCTCATGGCAAAATGCGGCTTAAACATCGGCTTGAATTGTCACTCTTGGCTTTACGCCAAAGGCTTTGCAGCATGGTCGGCAATTGGGCCAATCTGTTCCCGCGCATAAATAATCAAGGAAATATCATGGCGAATGTCGCATTTCTCGGTCTAGGTGTTATGGGATATCCCATGGCTGGGCATCTACAAAAACAGGGGCACCAGGTCACTGTTTATAACCGTACTTTCTCCAAGGCTGAAGCCTGGGCGGCAGAGTTTGGCGGGCGCTGCTGCGCGACTCCGGCCCAAGCCGCCGAGGGACAGGATATTGTTTTTGCCTGTGTCGGCAATGATGATGACTTACGCCAGGTCGTACTGGGTGAAGAGGGCGCTGTGCATGGTATGGCTGTGGGCAGTATCTTTGTCGATCACACCACTGCCTCATGCGATGTGGCGCGGGAGTTGGCCGCTTTGCTGGCCGAGAAGGACATCGCTTTTATGGACGCGCCGGTTTCCGGCGGTCAGGCTGGTGCCGAGAATGGAGTGTTGACCATTATGGCCGGCGGCTCTGAGGCGGTATTTTCGCGGGTAAAACCTGTGATGGCTGCCTATGCCCGCTGCGCCGAACTATTGGGAGATGTTGGCGCTGGGCAGTTGACCAAGATGGTCAATCAAATCTGCATCGCCGGGGTGGTACAAGGTTTGGCTGAAGCCATGCATTTTGCCAAGAGCGCCGGGCTAGATGGCGAGAAGGTAGTTGAGGTGATCAGCAAAGGCGCGGCCCAGAGCTGGCAAATGGAAAATCGTCACAAGACCATGCTGAAGGGTGAGTATGATTTTGGATTTGCGGTGGACTGGATGCGCAAAGACTTGGGCATCGCCCTCAATGAAGCTAGACGCAATGGCTCACATCTGCCGCTGACCGCCATGGTCGATCAATTTTACGGTGAAGTACAGGCCATGGGCGGTAACCGCTGGGATACTTCCAGTCTGATGGCTCGTCAGGAAAAGTGTCGCAACAAGTAATCCCCTGATAAGAAAGTCTGAGCTCAGATCCGGGTAAAAAGGCGCGCGTGCGCGCCTGGTTCCGGGGTTATCGCTATTGGTTAATCGGCATTCAGCGACAAAATTGCCTGAGAAGCATCCTGTTTCATCTCTGTCTTGCTGTCCAGCAGGAAGACTCTTTCGGGGGCAACGGCAGCACTGTCTACCAGGAAGGCCTTGATGGCCTGGGCCCTGGCCTGAGCCAGATTGGCCAGCTCATTATTGCTTATCTCTTGGGCGCTGAGCAGTTGGTTGTAAAGGCCCATATGCCATACAGTCAGCAGAGCGTCTTCATCGACTGTTTCACTGCCGGCTTTTTCGGCAAGCTTTTGCTTCACTTTGTCTTTTTCCGCATCGGCATCCTGTTTGAGCTGCTGCTCAAAAAGCGCTACCAGGGTATCAGCAAGCTTACCTTTGGTAGGGAAGCGACTGGCGCTCAGCTCGTCCGGCAGGGCCGCAAGCTTGCTGGCCTTGAGCAGTTGCTGCTGCAGTTTTTGTTCTGCCAGCGCCTCACTGTCTTCCCGCAATGCTACGCCGCCTTCAATGCTCAATTGTAGCTTGGGTCGGTCATCCAGCGCCTTGGCCAGCTTGCTCAGCTTATCTTCGGCGTCAGCGTCCAGCGTGGCTATACCGGGTTGGAAAGCGACCAGATTCAGCTCTTCATCGCTGCCAACCAGACCGGCCAGCAAAGAGAAGGGGGCGGTGACCGCCTTGGTGATGACGTTGGTGATGGCGGTCATCACTATGCTGCCGAAGCTGAAACTTGGACTGTCGAGATCTCCTGAAACCTGTAAGCCAAGATCTATTACCCCATGTCTGTCTTGCAAAAGGGCGATAGCCAAGGTAATCGGCAAACTGGTGGCCAGATCGGAATCACTGGGTTTACCCAGCTTGAGCTGATCTATCACCAGATGATTGTCTCCCTTCAGCTGGTTGTCTTCCAATTGATAGTTGAGCGCCAAAGACAGCTGGCCCTTGTCTATGTAGTAACCGGCATAGGTGCCCGAATAGGGATTCACCGAGGTCAACTCGACACTCTTGAATACTAAATCCAGATCCAGATAGGGTTTTTCCAGCAGCGGATTCACTTCACCTCTAAGGGTGACTGGAGCATACTTGTCTATCTTGCCCTTGATATCGACACTGGCCTTGGTTCCCGGGGTGGAGGATAGGTGGCTTATCTTGCCTTCCAGCCCTTCGATACCTGAAGCAAAGTTAGGGGTGAGGGAGTTATCGGCAAAATAGGCCGAGCCGCTTTTGATGGCAATGCTGCCGATATCCAGTTTAAATGCCTTATCTGCAGCAGTCTTGGCGGTGTTTTTTTCCTTGGCGGCGGTTTGCTGCGGCGCTTCGTTTGCCTGGCTTTGTTTTGCCTGCGACTGAGCCGCTGAGTTATCACCAAGTGGTTCGGCGCGGATCAGCTCGCCGATATTAGTGCGCTGATCTTCGGTGATCATCACCTTGGCGTATGGCTGTTCCAGCAATATATTGCTGATTTTCAGGCTGTTTGCTTCGGAATCAAAGTTCATCGCATCTATCGTCATATTCTGCCATTTCAGCAGAGGCTCAAATGCCAATCCATCCTTGATAAGCAGTTTGCCAATTGCGGCTTGTCCTTGAAAATGGGCCTTACCCTCGGCGTTGGCAGTGAACTTGCCCTGAGTGCTCAACTTGCCGCTTTCAAGTTGCATATTGAGGTAGGGCGCCAGATAGGGCTGGAACTGTTGCAGCTCCAACTCGGTCAGCGTCAGCTCGGCATTGACAGTACGTGCATTGGCATCTATTGCGCCGGTGGAGCTGAACTGGCCCTGGCTGGTCTCTGGCTGTTTTTGGGCATCAGAACTCAGTGCCAGTTGCACCTGGTAGTCTATGTTTCCTTCGAGATCGGAACGCACAGGACCTGTGGTGATATCCAAAGGGTAAACACGCCAGTGGACACCATTGCTTTGCTGCTGCTCAAACAGATTGAGATCTGTATCCTTGAGACTGATTTTGCCAATACTCAGTAGCCATTGTTTGTCTTGCTCCAGAGTTTTGTTTGGCTCTTTGGCTGTATGCGCTGTGGCCTTATCTTGCACTGTGGCTTTTTCTTTCGCTGTGGCCTTATCTTGCACTGTAGCTTTATTTAGCGCCTCGGTTTCATCTGCCGCCTCTGGTTGGGCTAGTGCTGGTTCCACTTGCGCCTTGGCCGCTATGTCATTCGGCTTGGCATTTGTGGCAGGCATGGCGGGCATAAAGAGCTGTTGCAGATCCAGGCCTTGCTTATCCAGGCGGGCATAGGCCCACAGGCCTTGCAGCGCCAGTTCGTCGACATTAACACTCTGGTTGTCGCCGTCCACCCGAATGTTATCCAGTGCCAACAGTGGCAGCTTGACTCTGGCTTGCTGTTGGTCGGAGAACAGCAGGTTTTCCAGAATAAACCGGCCCTTGTGGGTACTGTAATGCAGTTGGTCTTGTTGCTGTTTCAACTGGTACTGGCTTTGGAAGCTGAGTTCACCGTCACTGAGTTTGGCGGCAATAAGCCCATCGGCAAACGGCCAGAAGGGCAGCAGGGAAATTTTGGCCAGTTGCAGCTCGCCGGTGATTTCGAGAGGCTGCAGCTGAAACTGGCCTTGAGTCTGCAATTGTCCGTTATCGCTGCCGGTCAATGACAGGGCATAGCGGTTGGCATCTTTCGCCAGTACCGGTTTGTTTTCGTCTTCCTGCAGGCTGAGGCTATAGGCCTTGGTATCCAAAGCTTGCAGGCTGAAATTAAGCTTGTCGTAACTGAGCTCTGTATTGGCGATCTTATCCATATAAGCGAACTTACCCTCTGTCACCCGGATATCCCGGGCAATGACTCTGGGCAGTTCAGAGGCGTCTTCTGTAGCCTCGGCTTGCGGTGTTTGCTTGGCTTCAAGGTGGGCGAGTATATCGCTGAAGTTGAATTGAGCTTGGCCATTCTTTGACGCAAGCCTTTGCAGCTTCACTTGTGGATAAGCGAGGTGGATGTGATCTATGGCTATGGCCCCTTGGGTCAGCGAGCGCCAAAATGCCAGCTCCAACTCAAGCTGCGTGAAAGACATAAATACTTGCTGTGGGTCGCTCTCCTGCAGGGCGAAATTATCCAGGCGGACTCTGAGAAGGAAAGGGTTGATGCTGATATCGCCCAGGCTGGCCTGACGGCCGAGCAGCTGTTGCAATTGCTTTGGGGTTTGCGACTTTATTACCCAGGGAGCAAGCCCACCAAGCAGCAGAGCGTAGAGGCTATACCCGAGGAGCAGATAGACGCTTGTCTTGATGGCGAGTGGTGCCCGGCGAAAGCGGGAAAAGAGCTGAGTCAGCACATTGGGCATAACGGTGTGAGATCCCTTGAAGCAGGTTTACAGCAAAAAGTTGGCGTTATTCTAACGCGTATTCGGCATGCTTTGTAAGTCACTTCTGAATCTATAATCTCTGTTATCCGGCCTTATACATGCATGATACAAAAAGAAAACATTGCTAATTAAAGCTGCAATAATCAAGAATTTTTCCCTGAACATTTCATTCGTAAAAGGGCGATATTCAAGTTTGGAAATATTCGGGATGTTGCGGGTCAACATCGTAAACCTCAAACCTCAAACCTCAAACCATAGCTGCTGTTCGTTACCTATCCTTTGGTGCTGTTGTAAGTGATGGCAGCGATAATGGCGCCGCAGGGATCCTTGATCCAGCAAAATCGGCCTACTTGGGGAATATCTTCCGGACCATAAAGAATATCGCCTCCTAACTCTTTGGCCTTGATGGCGACGGCGTCGACATCTTTCACGGTAATATAGCCGGTCCAGTTGCTTGGCATGGCCGGCGCCGGGCTGTCAGTGATGCCACCTATGCTGATGCCGTCATTTTCTATAATGTGGTAGGGGCCTTGTGGTAACTGCATTTTTTTGAAACTCCATCCAAAAATCTCACCGTAAAATCGCATCGCCTGTTCGGAGTCACTGGCGGTCAGCTCGTGCCAGCTTAAGGCTCCATGGGTGGTAAAAGGGGAGTTCATCGATAGGTTCTCCTGAAGCAGAGAGGCTGAAATCGCGCTTTTTTAGCGATTAAACCTAGTTTATCAAACCTGTGGTGAGTTCAGTTTTGAGTGTAGCCGAATCAACCGTATTTTGTGGTTTTCTTCGATATGACGCCGTAAATGTATTAGGCATCAATGCCTTTAAAGTGAGTAACAGTGGTTGTGATACAAGTCCTGAAAGCAGATTTGAATATGATGCTCCTCAGCCTGGGGCTATTTTGAGACTGGTTTGCACCTTTCTTAACCATTTAATAGCGGATAGCTTTCTTGCCTTTGTGAGCATCAATAGCGCCTTGCTCATCAAATAACAGGATTCTTTCTGGTGTCGGTTGGGATATCTATCGTTTTTGCTGCGCATCTACGCTGGCGGATTCCTGCGCCATTATTCAAAGGCTGATTTAGGCTGTTCCTGGCAAAGGATTGCAACGTTCAGCGCGATAAATAGGGCCGTTTAGTCAGACAAAGTCAGTTATCAATAGGTATTAAGTGGACACTTAGGTATTCTATTATTAACTTTTAAGTTGACTTGGTGGCGTTATGGATATCAGTACTGCTTTGCAACGGCTACATCGTTTTGACCTTCAAGGTATCTATGTTTACACCAAAGGGAATCTCAGGCGGGTGTTTTTCGATGATACCCAGGAAGCATTCAAACAAAGCCTGTCGAGGTTGATAAAGCAGGGGATCCTGGAAAGGCCCTGCCGCGGTGTATACCTGTTTGCGCTGAGCCGACGAGATAGTTATGCGGTGGAGCACATCGCCTGTGCACTGCGGCGTGGTGAGTATAACTATGTTTCGCTGGAATCGGCTTTGTCTGAATACGGGGTGATTTCGCAGATCCCTATCAGCTATCTTACTGTGATGACTACGGGGCGAAAGGGTATCTTCAAGACTCCTTATGGCACTATCGAATTTACCCATACCAAGCGCGATGACATGGATATTTTGTACAATACCATCAAAGTTCAGCAAAGGCCGCTGCGTATGGCTACACAAGCAACTGCCCTGAGAGATCTGAAACGAGTTGGCCGAAACTTACATATGTTGATAGATGAGGATTGAACTTCATTTGCTTAGCTGGATATGACACTGTTTTGGGTGGTGTGTCATCGCCTTTGCAAGCAAATTCTTCGGCAACAAAAAACAAGATTGTTGCACACTGATGACAATTGGTACCGATATACGAATGAGTTTCTTTTATAATCATAAAGTTAACTTGCGCTTTTCTATTGTTGGCAGATCGGCTAAATTATCCCAAAGGCTTCGAAGAAACAGAGCTACACGATAAGGCCGACAATAATAAGGTGGGTTGAAGTTGATATCCGTATATTTGGTGGATGACCATGAGTTGGTCAGAACCGGGATCCGCCGGATCCTTGAAGATGAAAAAGGCATTAAAGTTGTAGGAGAAGCCGGTGATGGTGAAGCTGCTGTGCAGTGGAGCAGGCAGAATGAAGCCGATGTGATTTTGATGGATATGAATATGCCCGGAATAGGGGGGCTTGAAGCTACCCGGAAAATTCTGCGTTATCAGCCTCATGCCAGAATCATAGTATTGACTATCCACTCAGAGGATCCTTTCCCGACCAAGGTGATGCAAGCCGGTGCTTCCGGTTATTTGACCAAGGGAGCCAAGCCGCCTGAGGTGATTCAAGCCATTCGGCAAGTTGCTCACGGTCAGCGATATTTGTCACCGGAAATTGCTCAGCAGATGGCCTTGAGCCAGTTTGATCAGACTGATGAGAACCCCTTCAAGTCGCTGTCAGAGCGGGAACTGCAGATCATGATGATGATCACCAATGGTGAGAAGGTCAATGATATCTCCGAGCAGTTGAACCTCAGTCCCAAGACGGTTAACAGCTACCGCTATCGCTTGTTCGCCAAACTGGGGATCAGCGGCGATGTGGAGCTGACCCGATTGGCGATTCGGTATAAAATGCTCGACACCGGGCAGTTCTGATTTACATAGGGAGCCACGGCTCCCTCTTTCTTTGTTGTTTTCTGTCCCTGAAATCTTTATCTCTTCAGCCGTTATTTATAGAGTGGGTTCATGCCGCAGGAATTCAATCCCAAGCTTTTTCTTAAAAATCTGACCTCAGCACCGGGCGTCTATCGTATGTACGACAGCGGCGGTAGCGTGATTTATGTGGGCAAGGCCAAAGATCTCAAGAAACGGCTCGCATCTTATTTTCGCAAGAATCTCCCTAATGTGAAAACTCAGGCGCTGGTGTCCCATATCGCCAATATCGATGTGACACTGACTCACAGTGAAACTGAAGCACTGATACTGGAAAATGATTACATCAAGCAGTACTTGCCGAAATACAATGTGCTGCTAAGAGATGACAAGTCTTATCCCTTTATCTTATTGAGCCAGCACCGGCATCCCAGGCTCGCCTATCACAGGGGGCCACAGCGGGAGAAAGGGCTGTATTTCGGGCCTTATCCCAATGGTGGTGCGGTGCGTGAAAGTCTGCATTTGATGCAGAAGCTGTTTCCTATTCGTCAGTGTGACGATCTCTATTACAAGTCGCGCTCGCGTCCCTGTTTGCAGTACCAGCTCAAGCGTTGCAGTGCCCCTTGTGTCGGCAAGGTCTCTGATGAGGAATATCAGGAGCAGGTCAAGTTGGCGACCCTGTTTCTCAAGGGCAAGGATCAGCAGGTGCTCAGCGCCTTGGTCAAGAAAATGGAACTGGCGGCCGAGTCTATGGCTTACGAGCAGGCGGCACGCTATCGGGATCAGATCATGGCGCTCAGACGAGTGGCCGAGCAGCAGGAAGTATCATCCAGCCATGGTGACCTTGATGTGATTGGGGTGCACTACGCCTCAGGAGTTGCTTGTTTCCACCTGTTGTTCATTCGCGAGGGCAAGATTTTTGGCAGTCGCAGTTATTACCCTAGCGTGCCGGCGCAGACTGAAATGGCCGAGGTACTCAGAGCCTTTATGCTGCAGTTTTATCTCAACGTCGATATTCAACGTACTATCCCGCGGGAAATTCTCCTGAGTGACAGCTACGAGGAGTTGGAAGAGTTGGAACAGGTGTTGATGGAAGCGCTGAACAAGAAAGTGGCCATCCGCACTCGGGTCAGGGGCGACAGAGCCGGTTATCTGCGTCTGGCCAAGACCAATGCGACCAATGCGGTCAATACCAAGCTGGCTCACCGCAATACGGTGGAGCAAAGATTTCTTCTTCTTGAAGAGGCGCTTGAACAAAGCACCCCGATTAAACGTATGGAGTGCTTTGATATCAGTCATACCATGGGGGAGAGCACTGTGGCCTCCTGCGTGGTGTTCAATCGCGAAGGGCCAGACAAGAGCGAGTATCGGCGCTACAACATCAAGGACATAACTCCCGGAGATGATTATGCGGCGATGAAGCAAGCCTTGACTCGCCGGTTTGATAAGGTCAGTGCCCAAGGTAAGATCCCGGATATCGTGTTTATCGATGGCGGCCTTGGACAACTCAGAATGGCTCAGGAAGTGGTCAACGAGAAGTTTGTCGGAATAGAGGCCGTACCCACGCTTATCGGGGTCGCCAAAGGTGAAAGCCGCAAACCCGGGTTGGAAACCCTTATCTTCGGTGATACCGAAGAGAGCTTTTCACTGCCGGATGATTCGCCGGCGCTGCATCTTATTCAACATATTCGCGATGAATCCCACAGGTTTGCGATTACCGGTCATAGGAATAAACGTCAAAAGACCCGCAACACCTCAAGCTTGGAGTCTATTCCTGGGATTGGCCCGAAAAGACGCAAGGCTTTGCTGCAATATCTGGGCGGATTACAACAAGTGAAGGGGGCAAGTGTGGCAGAACTGGCAAAAGTGCCCGGGATCAGTCCAGAAATGGCTCAAACGATACACGATGCATTGCGGGGGTAGTAAAAATCAGGCAAGATTGGCGCTGCTTTTGATTATTTGGTTTTATCATGCCGTTTAATATACCCATCGCCCTTACCTGGTTTAGGTTGTTCTTACTGCCTGTTTTTGTTCTGGTATTTTACTTTCCGTACACTTGGGCACCGTTTGTTGCTGCATTTGTTTTCTGGCTTGCAGCTATTACTGACGCCTTGGATGGGTATGCGGCCCGTAAACTGGAGCAGTCCACTCGTTTCGGCGCCTTCCTTGACCCAGTAGCCGATAAGCTAATGGTGACCACGGCTTTGGTGCTATTGGTCGAAGATTACAACACTATCTGGCTGACCCTGCCGGCGATGTTTATGATAGGACGTGAGTTGGTGATATCGGCACTGCGTGAGTGGATGGCAGAGATAGGTAAACGCGGTGCTGTGGCGGTATCCTGGATTGGCAAGTACAAGACTGCTGCTCAGATGGTGGCAATTATCGGCCTTATCTGGAAGCAGGGTGATTGGATGATATATGCCGCTTACGCCTTGCTGTATGTGGCGGCTTTCTTAACCTTCTGGTCGATGATCAGCTATATCAAGGCCGCCTGGAAGGATCTGATAGCCGGTTAAAAGGCGCTAATTTGTACCTGGTTGCACAATAATGTTTCGATAAGATTATTTAGTGTTCAAGCAAACAGTTAAGCACTAATTCTTCGTTGACAGTCGGGGTTAAAAGCGTAGAATGCCAATCCGTAGTCAGGGCTGGCTCTGAATACAAAGCAAGAAAAGTGATGCGACATTAGCTCAGTTGGTAGAGCGGTACCTTGCCAAGGTACAGGTCATCGGTTCGAACCCGATATGTCGCTCCAATCTTACATGGCACTCAGATGCTGTGATCCCAAGAAGGCGCGATGGCAGAATGGCTATGCTGCGGATTGCAAATCCGTCGATCTCGGTTCGACTCCGGGTCGCGCCTCCAAATTTAGTCCTCCTCATTGAATTCCCTTAAAGTCACTCCAAGCAAACTTATTACTTGTTTTCAAGCCAAGCTTACGTCCGTAATGGCGGCTGACTTATATCAGATCCAATCCCGGCCCAAACTTCAGATACAAGCGTCAGTATCGTTACCTTTGGCTGAAAACAGGCATCGCCTTTTGTGAAGGGGCAGAGATCCTGCCCCGAGAACGGATTAATCTTGCTGTAGTGCCTGTTTCAGTGATGGGGAAGCTTTAAAGCTTGGCTGATTGCTGCCGGCAATCTCCAAGGGTTCGCCTGTTTGTGGGTTACGACCGTTGCGGGGAAGGTGGTATCTGAGTTCGAAAGTGCCGAATTGCGGCAGATAAACCTTTTCACCTTCACTGAGAGCCTGGGTAAGGCTGGCGAGAATATGTTGCAGTTGTACTTTGGCCTGAGCCTTTGAGATCTGTTGTCTTTCGGCCATCTGCCGAATGAGCATTTGTCTGTTCATTATATTGCCTGTTACTACTTTGGCAGGATTTTATATCAGAATAAGCTCTATAATCACAGGCTTGTGCTGATAACTGGTTAATTATCAATCGCTAATAATAAGTTGCCTGTTAATGCTCCATGTTAATCAACGGCTATTCAGCCCGTTGTTTGCAAAATATCATCGAATCACAGCGCATATTTGCCATAATTGAGTTTATGTCCCGGGAGGCCGATATGACAAAGTGCGTGTTAATGCCTTTACTGATCATTGTGCTCCTCTGCAGTGCGGTCTTTACAGTGAAAGCCGATGATGCCGCGCTCAGGACCCTGAATAATCAGTTGCAGTTGCTGGCTCTGCTGCCAGAAGGGCAAGAGTTTGCCGAAGATTTACGTTCCATGAGCCGTGGTGATCTCAATCTACAGCTGGAGTTGCGTGAGGGCATAGAACAGGATATTGCGTATTTCTGGAAGCGCCGCGGCGTTCCTTTGGCCTTCAACACGCTAGCTTCTGATGCGGATTCGCTCAGCCGAGCGCTGGCGCTGGAACCTCAGGGGGATGATTATCTGGCAACCAGCAGCCGGATACGCTATTTGATCTGGCTCGCAGAGCGGCATCAATGGCCTAGGTTGGATCCCGGAGGTTGGTTACGCCCAGGTGATAGCCATCTGCTGATCCCGACGATTGCCAGGCGTTTATATTGGCTTGGCGATCTTGAGGAGACTCCGGGAGAAAACAAGGTTTATTCACCGCAGTTGGCTTCGGCGGTAGAAGTGTTTCAGTCCCGCCACGGGCTTAAAACCGATGCCATCATAGGACCAGATACACTGCGTTGGCTCAATACTGAACCATTGCAACGTGCCCGCATGCTGGCCAGCAATTTCGTCGCTCGCACCGTTTATAAACAGCAGTTGGGGAAGCGTTACCTGTTGGTGAATATCCCGGCGTTTGAGTTGACTCTGGTGGATGACAACCAGGTGCAACTACGATCCAAGGTCATAGTCGGTAAACCTTATCGTCAAACCCCACTGCTCAGCAGTGAGATATCCAACATTGTTTTGAATCCAACCTGGACTGTGCCAAGGGGCATATTGAGGCGCGACTTACTGCCGCAGATCCGTAAAGACGGTGAATATCTGCAGCAGCGGCATTTCAATGTCTATGATTATCAGGGCAATAAAGTTGAAGAGAGTGCCGAAGCCTGGCAAAAAGAGGCGAGAGGCCGTTTCCCTTATCGGTTGGTGCAGCAACCGGGTGCCGATAATGCCCTGGGGCGTTACAAATTTCATTTCAGCAATGGCTTTAGTGTTTATCTGCATGACACACCGGACAAGCATCTGTTTGCCAGGGCCAATCGCGCCCTATCTTCAGGTTGTATTCGGGTCGACAAGGTGGAAGAGTTGGCGTCCTGGATGGCTAATAATCTGGTACGGGATAAGAGAAGCTGGCAACGGATGCAGAGTGATTATCACACCACTCAATGGTTTGCATTTGAACAGCGCCTGCCTGTTCATCTGGTTTATTGGACAGCCTGGATAGATGAGCGGGAAAGAGCGCAATTTCGCAGCGACATCTATCAGTTGAGCCCGGGGGTTAAGGTGGCTACTGAGGCACAGACGAGATTGGATACTGAATGGGCTAACAAGCCAGAGCTGCGGTCGGGGAGTGAAGCGCATTTGTTAGGCCCTTGAGGTATACCGGCATTATCATCAACTGATTTTTTTGCCGCATTGACCGAACGTTAAGCCTGTCGCATTAACTTAATATGGCACAAGGAATTATCCCATTTTTCGCCTGCTCCCCGAGAAAAGTTTACCTGCGCTGGGGCCAAATCGGCGCTTGACCTTGGCGTTAATCCCGTATAATTTGCCGCCTTGTGGTTGTTTTTTGTGCAAGGTGAATAAGTGTCAGTAGTATGTCCTGCCCGTAGGCAGTTGTTGATGGGTCTTGGTGGCGCGGCAATGGTTTCTATGCTTCCTTCAAAAGCGATGGCGAGTCGGTCTACCAAAGGTAGTCGATACCTGAGTTTTTATAATCGCCATACAGGGGAGCGTGGTGATGGGACTTATTGGAAAGACGGTCATTATCAGAGTAGCACTCTGTCTCAGTTCAGCCATCTGCTTAGGGATCATAGGCAGAACCTGGCGGCTCCCATGGATAAACGTCTGTTCGATCTTCTGTTCAATTTGCAGCAGACGTTGTCGATTTCTGAAGAGATCCACGTGATTTCAGGTTATCGTTCGCCTAAAACCAACGCCATGTTGGCCGGTAAGAGTAGCGGTGTAGCCAAGAAGAGTTACCATATGCGGGGTATGGCGATGGATATCGCGATACCCGGTGTTAAACTTCAGACTTTGCGTGAGGCTGCCCTGTCATTAAAACTAGGGGGAGTCGGTTATTATCCGAAGTCGGGATTTGTCCACATTGACTGCGGGCCGGTGCGCAGTTGGTAGGTTTTTCTACCATAGAAAGATCGGTTTCTGCCCTGCGGATAAAGCTCTGTTCGCGGGGTTTTCTGTCTTCCAGCAGTGCCATCAACTCGCTGAATTGGAATCTGAGACGTAACAGTTCGCGAGTTTGTTGCCAGTCGGCGACCAAGGTGTTGAGTCTGTCATAAAAAAGGGCATCTGAGCTCAATTGCTCGATAAGATCCGGACAACTGCAGGCACGCATCAGGTGTAACAGATGGCCGCTTTTCTGCTGATTACAGGCGAGAAACTCCAATAAAATCAGGTCGAGCTTCTCTTGTTGAAAGGGAGCATGTTCGATCAGGTAATGGAGTTCCGCGGCTAGTTTATAGCACAGGCTATCATCCCGTATCAGTTGCTGCAGATTGGCGTTCATCGGCCTGCTTCATGTAATAAAACCAGATTACTGAAAGCAGGGTAGCAGCAGCTGGATGGAAAAATTGTGATCTCGATCAGGGTAAAACTTCTGCTAAGCAATGGCTTTTCGTAATGATTACAGATGTTACAGATGAGCAACAGCAGGATAGTGGGGAAGTAGGTTTTGCTTTTACCTGTAAAGGCCAAATCAACTTGTTTGTTTTGTTGTCTTTGTGCTAGTATTCGCCCGCTTTATATGAAGGCAGCTATTGGTCGAAAATAGTTGCCAGTTATTGACTATTTAAAGAGTATTATTATGTCTTACACTATTCCAGCACAAACCCGCACTGAGATTGGGAAAGGTTCGAGCCGCCGCCTGCGTCGTGACGGGAAAGTTCCAGGTGTTATCTATGGCGCCGGCAAAGAAGCCGTTGCTATCGTGTTTGAACACAAAGATATCATCAACATCCAAACCAACGAAGACTTCTATACCAGCGATCTGACTATAGTTCTGGACGGTAAAGAAGTTAAAGTACGTGCCCAGGCTATGCAGCGTCACGTATTCAAGCCAATGATTGAGCACGTAGACTTCGTTTACGCTTAATCGATAATTGGATGTTGAAAAGCGCCCCATGGGCGCTTTTTTTATGTCTGTATTCTAACTTTTAAGTCAGAATCGCATGTTTATGTCCGGTAAGTCGCCGCGGCCTGCAAGGTTGGTATCTGCTGCCGAGAGCTGTTTACCGCTTAAAGATCAAAGCTGTAGTAGATATCCAGAGACTGGCCCAGAGTGCCGGATACACTTTCCAGATAGAGCTGCGACAACAGATAGTAACGGACTGTCATCTCATAGCCTGGGTTGAATACACCGACACCGTATTTGATCATTAGATCTTTGCCTATATAGCCACTGATGGCGACTTTACCATCATCATTGGTATCCAACTGCACATTGGAGAAACCAAACATCTCCACCAGCCCAGCAGCTGTGTCACCCAAGGTAGAAATGGCGCCACCATCAACCTGGGAGCTCAGCGACAGCGCGGCGCCCATCATCAGTGAGTTGTTCTGTTCGTTTCCTGCACCAAAACCTTTCCCCTGAACGATATAGGAAATGATCTCCGCCTGCTCCTTGGCCGGGTTGGAGAATAGGGTCACTATTGGCTTTTTGGGGGTACCCGTGATCCGTACCCCGGCGGTAATATCTTCATCGCGGATCTCCCGAATGGCTTCGATATTGAGGTTGGGGATCTGCATAGGCCCTACAAACTGTACCGCACCTGTGGCAATTTTCAGCGTCTGACCCATGAATTTATAGCTGCCGTTAACCACCTTGATATCACCAAAGAGTTGCGGCGGCTTTTGGGGCGCTTGTTGCATGCGCAAGGTACCCACCAACATCCCTTTGAGACCCATACCATCGATAGCCAGCTTATCACCGACATCTATGTTCAAATTGGCACTCAGGGCCATGGGCGATGCTTTGACTTCCTGCTCCGAAATGGAGTCACTGAACACCACATCGGATGATACGCTCACTCCGCCGGCTGGCAGTTGCACCACCTTGATGTTGCCGGAAGGTACCTTTATCTCGCCCGAGATATCGAGCGCGTCCGGGCTGAAATGCAGTTGAATATCCGGACTGATATTGACAATGGCCAGCGGCGGTTGAATAACGCCGAGTTCTTGTCCCTTGAGCTGGATATCGCCACTGAATTGACCCTGTGGCCAGCGCAACTGACCACTGAGATTGGCTTGGCCGCTGCCCATCATCCATTGGCCCTGGAGCTCGGCGGTTTGGCCGACAAAAGCCAGGTCCAGGGAGATTTGCTCCAGTTTAGTCGGGTTGGCTGTGCTAGCCAGGGCACCTTCACGCAGACTGAGCTGGCCGCTGAGTTCGGGGTTGTTGAGGCTGCCAGCCAATGTTAAGTTGGCTGCGAGTAAACCCTCAATGGTTTCGAGCTGCGGCATAAACTGACCAAGCAGTTGCAGGTTGACCTGGTCAATATTGACGTAACCACTGAGGCTTCTATCCGGAGTTACCTTGATATCCAACTGGCTTTCCCAGCGGGCTAGAGCATCGGAATTGAACAGAATATGGCTTCTCAGTGCATCATCGTCCAAGGTGGCCTTGAGTGTCAGTGCCTGATAGTCGATGCTGGCGCTGGCTTGCTGTTTGCGTTTAAGGCTTACCGTTCCGGGGGCCAACTGGAAGTTGAGCTGGCCCTGTGGACGCGCGCCGGGTTTCCAGGCGACGGCGGCATCCATCGAGGCATCGCCCTGCCAAGTGAAGCGCTCGGGTAACAGCTTGGCCAGCAGTTGCCCAGGTTGCCCTTGATAGTGCAACTTGGCTTCACCCTTGTCGGCCAGGCTGACATTATCGGTCAGGCAGAGTCGGCTGGATGGATGGCTTAAACAAAAGGCGCTGAGCTCGCCTCGGCTTTGCTTGAGATCCCAGTCCAGTGACGCAGTTTGTTCAAGTTGCCAGAGTCCCAGAACGGATCCCAAGTTGAATTTGCTAAGTTCTATGTTGGCCTTTTGTTTGGTGAGATCCAGTTTACTGTGGATGGCAGTATCCAGTTGCAAATCGCCCCGGGTTTCCAGTCCCAGTTTCTGCCGCTGTTCATTGCCCTTGGCCCTGAGAGTGATGCCATCAAGATGAATTCCTGCGCCGTCAAACTCACCTGTTTTCAGCGACAAGGCAAACTCATGCAGATCCAGTGGTGCATAGAGCGCCTTGAGTTGGCTGCCACTGAGGTTGAAATCGCCAAATCTGATGCTCTGGGTCTCGGCCCTTAGCTGTACCTGTGGGTGTTTGGCATCTCCCACCACTTGGATATCGGCAGTTAACGCACCAAACGCATCGGGATGCCAGAGATTGAAATCGGGCACGTCCAATGTGGCACTGAGATCCCATTGCTCTTTGGCGCTGCCGGAAAGGTCCAGGCGGGTATTGAGTGCCCGCAGCGATAATCCCTGGCTGCTGAGCTCAAGCGAATCATCTATCTCCAGATCGCCAGTCAGTTCAAACGGCAGGCGGTCCAATAAGCCATGAAGTTGAGCCTGTTTGAGACTCACTCGCCATTTGCCGTTCTGCCAACTGCCACGAGTGGCAAGCTGGCCGCTAATATCGCTGGATGGGATCACCGGCGTATCTTCAGCCTGACTTTCATCAGATTTGCTTTCGTCAGCTTGGCTTTGTGCACTGACTGCTTCGCTGTCGCTGGTGTTATTATTTTGGGTGATTTGGCTATTTGCTTCTTTTTCTTTGGCAGCTTCCTTCGCTGTCGGCAGAGTTATCGCGCCGCTGTTGAAATGTGAAAGTTCGAGCTTTGCATCCCAGGCTATGGCTTGGGCATAATCCAGCGTCCCCAGAAGCATTACTTTACCGGCACTGCTGTCACCGCTGAACTCTTCAATCTTGAGTCTTTGGCCTCGATGTACCAGGCGGGTATTGAGGTTTAGTTCGGGGTAGAAGGGGGTACTTAGTTGTGTAACCAGGCTGGCGGTTTGTTGCTTGAGGTCGCCGCGACTTTCCAGCTCTAGTCCGTTGACACTGTACTGAGCAAGGTCAAAGGGCCAGTGCAGTTCTCCTTCTGAGATATTCAGTGAATAGGGCAGTTCCGGTTTGGTGAGGTTGACACTGGCATTGAGCGCCAGGCTCTGCTTGCCACTGAGTTTGGCCTTAAGCTGCAAGTCGCTGAAATCACCTTTGAGGGTGAGATCCAGCTGTTGCTGCTCGAGTCCCGGTAGCTCAGGTAAACGCTGTAACTCCAGTTGCGCCGTCAGTGCCATGGGCCAGTGCTTATCCAGAGTCAGTTCACCTTCCAGCGACAGACTGGCATCAGTGTGTTTGGCATAAAGCTCGTTGACTCGCAGCTCGGCGTCTATGTAGCTGGCGCTGAGACGCAGCTCCTGGAAGTTGTCATCTCTACCCATAATTTGCAGACGCGAGTTCAGCAATTCGGCATGTTTTAAATAGATGGGGAAAGGCATGGCAACCTTTGGCATGTTCGCCAGCACCCATTGTTCAGTCTCGGTTTTTTGCGCCGCTTTTTGTTGCTTAGCCGCGGCGGCTGATTTGTCTTTGTCTGCCGCTTGCGCTTCTGGCGAATTTGACTCCGGGAGCAGCACGCTGAGCCCGCGGCTCTCAAGCTGGATGACTTGTAATCCACTTTCCTGCCAATTGGCTGCGGTATTCAATGCCGCAGCATCAAAGTGCATCTCATCGACCCGCACTTGAATATCCGTGAGGCTTGCTTGTTTCAGGCTGATGCCAAAGGGCAGTATCAGCTCTTCCGAGCTTGGCGTTTCTTCCTCTGCCTCTGAATCTGAGGCTAAGGCCTGGGTGTCTATGTTGACCCGGGTTGTTGTTAACTCCAGGGTGTCGACACATAACTGTTTTTGCAAAAGGCAGGCCGGTTGCCAGGCAAGGGTCAAGGCATCCGCACCGACACTGATACCATCCATCTGCCAGTGTACCTGTTTGAGTTGCAGCTCCCGGTTCAGGGTGCCGGAAGCATATTCCAGCTCCAGATCCGGCACCAGAGCACTGGCAATAAATATCGCCAGATGGCTACCGGGCGCCGTGCCCAGCAAGAGTGCCAATAGCACCAGCAAGCCGAGCGGAATGTACAAGAGGGTACGGGTAGACCACTTCAGCCACTTGAGCCAACGGGGAGACGGTTTCTTTGCCATTTGTTTGTTGCTTGAGTTGGGTTCCTGTTGCATCGGGGGTTGGCTCATAATTCTGTCCCCATGGTAAGGTGAATACGCCAGGGTCTGTCTTCGGCATCGGATTCGTGCAAGCCAAAGCCCACATCCAGTTTGATGGGACCTATGGGGGATATCCAGTGAATACCACCACCTACAGAAACCACAGGATCAAATTGATTGACATCAAAGGCGTTACCTGCGTCGACAAAGGTGCCCACGCGCCAGCTTGGGGTCAGGTAATATTGATACTCCAGGCTGCCGACTGCCAGGTAGCGGCCACCGACAACTTCCCGAGACAGGCCGCCTTTGTCATTGGTGTAATCCAGGTGGGGGCCGAGCTCTTGGTAGCTGTAACCACGAATACTCTGATCGCCACCGGCAAAATAACGCAATGAGGGAGGAATGATTGCCAGATCGCCTTCGGCTGCCAGGTTGACCCCGAGATCGAGCCGGGAGACAAATCTGTGCTTGTCAAAGAAAGTCTCAATCCATTTGAACTTGGCCTGCATCCGGGTCAGGCGAACATCTGAACCCAGCGAAGGATCGGCATATTCAATGCTATAAAGTTGCCTGAAACCCGACTTGGGGTCCAGGCTATTGTCGCCGCGGCTGGTCTTCGATAGCGTGGTGCCAAACAACAGGAATTGTGGGTCATAATCAACGCCCGACTGGGTATAGCTTTCCTGGATTGCCTCCAGCGAGTAATTGAGAAGCCAACCGTTATTGAGCCGCTTGCTGCGGCCAACTCCGAAAAGCTTCTTGGTCGATTCCAACTGACCTGTGTTGCTAAAGTCCCTATCCTCTGGCACATAGTCTTGGGTCACACCGTATTTGTCCCTCAGCAGGCCGACACGGATCTTGAGCTGGTCATCCAAAGGGTGAGTCAGGGGGATGGTATAAGTCGAGAGGAATTTGGGTCTGTCTCTCGACCATTCTATACTGGTTTCCTGAGAGTGGCCGTAACTGTTGAGCTGCGGAGTACGCCAGGTCACTCTGACTCTGGGATCCAGATTACTGTCTGTACTGGAGCCGATATCAGCACCCAGACCCAGTTCTATAGAATGATCCGGTCTTGGGCTCAGTTCGACCCGCACAGGTATGCTGTCTTCAGTCAACTTGTCAATTTGAGGTAACACTTTGATATTGGAAAAATAGCCGGTATCCAACAATTCTTGATTAAGCTGTGTGACTTTGCGGGTACTGTAGGGGGCGCCGGGTTGGAATGGCACCAAATCTTCGAGCAATTGCGGCTGCAGGCTGTGGCCCTCAAAGCTCACCTCGCCAAACTGGTAACGCTTGCCCGAGTCAAAATACAGGTTGAGTTGTGCCAGATTGAGATCGCGATTCACCCGGATCTCCGATTTCTGATAATGGCCGTCAAAATAGCCGCGAGCCAGCGCCAGCGATATTAGCTGCGATTTTATCTGTTCATAATCGCCGTGGTTGAGGGGATCGCCTGGTTTGATCTTGATCTGGCTGAGCCAGCGATTGATCCAGGGGTCGTTGAGCACTTCACCTTCGAGGCGGATATCGACCCATTGCAAACGGGTGACTTCTCCTGGGGTAATTGTAAGCTTGAGCTCCCACGGCCCTTGTTCGTTTTCCTTGATTTCCTGTTCCAGCCTGCCATGGTAATAGCCCATGGATTCCAGCGCGGCCTCGACACTGTCGCTGACATTAAACAGATAGGCACGGCGTTGCACCTTGGATTCAGGAAAGTTACCCAAGTGTGCGCGGATATTTTTCTCAAGCTCGCCCGATACCCCTTCGATGCGGAGATTAAGCAGAGGATCATCGGCGCCATTTGCCCGGGGGCTGGCCAGTATGATCGACGCAAAACTCAGGATATATGCGGGAAAGCGACTGTTTTTGGTCAAGGAAATCAGAACTTTTGTTTAGCGTTACATTATTGCTATTGTCGCCTCAGATCTCGGCTCAGGCAAGTAACAGATTGCCATCCCGACCTAAAATGGTTACAAAGACAGCAGTCGTTAATATGGAAGCAATACAATGAAAACAAAAATAAAAAATCTAAGTCTGAGCCTGGGACTCCTGCTGGGAGGTATGATGTCGGTTCAGGCTGCAGAGGTGCCGTTTGCAATTGCCATTCACGGCGGCGCCGGCACCATATCCAAGGCGGCTTTGACTGAAGAGCAGCAAAAAGCCTACCGTGACAAACTTACCGAAGCCGTCAATGCCGGTTATAAGGTGTTGGATAAGGGCGGCGCCAGCATGGAAGCGGTGCAGGCCGCCATCAGAGTGCTGGAAGACAGCCCTTTATTCAATGCCGGTATTGGCGCCGTGTATACCTTTGATGGCAGTCATGAACTGGATGCCTCCATCATGGATGGCAAGAGTATGAATGCCGGTGCCGTTGCCGGGGTTAAACATATACTTCATCCAATCGATCTCGCCAGAGCCGTGATGGACAAGTCAGAACATGTGATGCTCTCGGGAGCGGGCGCCGAGGAGTTCGCCTTGACGATGGGAATGGAGCTGGTGCCCGGCAACCGTTTTGACAGCAAGGCGCGCTATCAACAGCTTCTCGATGCCAAGGCCAAAATCAACGCCGCCGAAGCCAATAAAGACTTTCAGGCGCGCCTGAGTCCTCTGGATCTCGATTATAAGTTCGGCACCGTCGGCGCAGTGGCATTGGACAAGCAGGGCAATCTGGCGGCAGGGACCTCGACTGGTGGCATGATAGCCAAACGTTATGGCCGTATCGGTGATTCACCTGTGATAGGTGCCGGCACTTATGCCGAGAATGGGGTCTGCGCCGTTTCGGCGACCGGTCACGGTGAGTACTTTATCCGTTTCCATGTGGCCGGTGATATCTGTGCCAGGGCCAAGTACCAGCAAAAATCGATTCTGCAGGCCGCCGATGAAGTGATCAATCAGCGGCTGATCTCTGCCGGCGGCAGTGGCGGGGTGATAGCCATAGACCAAAGAGGCAATGTGGCAACGCCGTTCAATACCGAAGGCATGTACCGTGCCTGGCGCAAGAGCAATCAAGCGGCGGAAGTGATGATCTGGCGAGATAACTAAGGAAGGTGCGAGCAAGTCCCATCTGTGCACCGCATCGGCTTACAGGCCTGGAAGCAAGGCGTGGTTCGCAGTAAATGGCCCAAGTCCTGTGCAAGAAGCATAAAATTTTGGATTGAGGCAATCGCTGTTGGCTTTAACCCCAAGGGCAAAATATTGGCTACACTGAACAATGAAGCCGTTTTGAACTTGGGGAAAGCTATGGATTCAATAAAAATACGTGATCATATGGACCGTCAGCCAGTGCTGTTGAAGGCGGATATGTCGATAGCCACTGCGGTGGAAAAACTGCTTGAGGCCAATAAGGGCGGGGCGCCCGTGGTGGATGCAGCAGGAAGCCTGGTGGGTTTTTTGTCACAGCAAGACTGCATGGCCGCCATGCTCAAGAGCAGTTATCACTGCGATCTGACCGCCGTGGTGCGCGACTGCATGCGCGCCGATGTCCTTTGGGTCAGGCCGGATGACAGCATGTTGCAGTTGGCCGAGCAGATGCTGGGGCAGAAACCGAAAATATACCCTGTGCTGGAAGATGGTAAGGTGGTGGGCACCATCAACCGTACCAATGTGCTCAAGGCCATGAACAGCTATATGCAGCAGTGTTATTTGACCCCGGCCTGACAACTGCGCTTGATTTGACTGAAATTTGGGCGTTATCAGTCAGTAAGCATACCCAAGACGGCGTATCCTTGTTAGGATCGCCGTTTTTGATCCCCAATGGACACAGGTTTTGAACGCTAAGCTGCACCCTCTCTCCCGCGAATATCTGGATCTCTGCTTTCAGGCCGATGCGGCGCGCATTCGCCGCAGCCTGTTCCGCTTGAAAAAAAGCCCCGACTCAGAAGCCAAACAGCAAAAACTCGCCGAGCTCAGTGAAGCTGCGGTGCAGGCTTATGAAAGGGCGCAGCAAAGGCTGGCAGACAGGCCTGTCATCGCGTATCCGGATGAGCTGCCGGTGTCACAAAAGCGCGATGAAATCGCCTCGGCCATCATCAATCATCAGGTGGTGATAGTGGCCGGTGAGACCGGCTCGGGCAAGACCACTCAGCTGCCCAAAATCTGTCTCGACTTGGGGTTTGGCAGCCGTGGTCTGATTGGTCACACTCAGCCAAGGCGCCTGGCGGCCCGCAGCGTGGCCAGCCGGGTTGCCGATGAACTCAAGACAGAGCTGGGTCAGGCGGTGGGTTTTAAGGTTCGTTTTGCCGATGCGGTTTCCCAGGACTCCTATATCAAGCTGATGACAGACGGTATCCTGCTGGCAGAACTGGCATCGGATAAATGGCTCAGTCAGTATGATTGCCTCATCATAGACGAGGCCCATGAGCGCAGTCTCAACATCGACTTTATTCTGGGTTATCTGAAGCAAATTTTGCAAAAGCGCCCGGATCTCAAGTTGATCATCACCTCGGCCACCATAGATGTGGAGCGCTTTTCCAAGCATTTTGACAATGCGCCCGTGGTGGAAGTGTCCGGCCGCACCTATCCGGTGGAAACCCGCTACCGCCCCCTGTTGCAGGATGACGATGCCGACTTGGATCTGATGGACGGCATCTTTGCCGCCGTCGATGAGCTCTGTCGCGAAGGCCCGGGGGACATTCTGATTTTCATGAACGGCGAGCGCGAAATCCGCGATACCGCCGAGCAGCTGAAAAAACGCAACCTGCGCGATACCGAGATCTTGCCGCTTTATGCCCGTTTGTCATACGGCGAGCAGTCCAAGGTATTCAAGCCGCATCCAGGGCGGCGTATTGTACTGGCCACCAACGTGGCCGAAACCTCGCTGACTGTGCCAGGGATCCGCTATGTTATCGACCCAGGTACTGCCAGGATAAGTCGCTACAGCTATCGCACCAAGGTGCAGCGTTTGCCGATTGAGCCCATCTCCCAGGCCAGTGCCAATCAACGCCAGGGACGTTGCGGCAGGGTTGGGCCTGGGATCTGTATCCGCCTCTATGACGAGCAGGACTTTATCAATCGGCCTGAGTTTACCGATCCTGAAATTCTGCGCACCAACCTGGCATCCGTGATCCTGCAGATGCTGGCCATAGGCCTGGGTGACATTGAGGGTTTCCCCTTCATTCAGCCACCGGATCCGCGCCATATCCGCGACGGCTTCCTGCTGCTCGAAGAGTTGCAGGCGGTGAGCAAACACAAAGGGGCGCTGAAACTGACCCCGCTCGGGCGCGATCTGGCGAAGATCCCGGTCGATCCCCGCCTGGCCCGCATGGTGCTTGAAGCCAATAAGCTGGGTTGTCTGCATGAAGTGATGGTGATTGTCGCCGGGTTATCGATTCAGGATCCCCGTGAGCGGCCACATGAGAAGAAACAGGCCGCTGATGAGGCCCACCGCCGTTTTGCCGATAAAGATTCCGACTTTGTTGCCTGGCTCAATCTGTGGCAGTACCTCAAAGAGCAACAGAAGAGCCTGTCATCCAGTCAGTTCCGCAAGCAGGTGAAGGCCGAGTATCTGGCCTATTTGCGTATTCGCGAATGGCAGGATCTCTATGCCCAGCTGCGTCAGAGTGTGCACGACCTCAAGTGGCGCCTCAACAGTCAGGCCGCCGAATATGAGCCACTGCACCAGGCGCTGCTCTCGGGGCTGCTGAGCCATATCGGCTTCAAGGATAAAGACAACGAGTATCTGGGGGCCCGCAACCGACGTTTCTTTGTGTTTCCCGGCTCACCGCTGGCCAAGAAGGGCCCCAAGTGGATTATGGCGGCCGAGCTTACCGAAACATCACGCCTGTTCGCCCGTACCTGCGCCCGCATAGATCCTGTATGGCTCGAGTCTCTGGCGGCGCATCTGGTCAAGAAGCAGCACAACGAGCCCCATTTCGAAGCCAAACAGGGCAGTGTGATCGCCCTGGAAAATCAGGTGCTCTATGGCCTCACCATAGTCAACCGCCGCCGGGTACAGTTTGGCCCGCTGGAGCCGGTTAAGGCTCGGGAAATCTTTATTCGCTCGGCTCTGGCCGAGGGTGAGCTGCGCTGCAATGAAGCCTTCTTCAAGGCCAACCAGGCGTTGCTTGAAGAGGTGGAAGATCTCGAACACAAATCGCGGCGGCGCGACATTCTGGTGGATACCGATGCCTTGTTCGCCTTCTACGATGAACGTATTCCACAAGGGATATACAACCAGCCCAAATTCAACACCTGGTGGAAACAGGCCAGAAGAGAGACCCCTGAGCTGCTCAATTTCAGCCGCGAACTCTTGATGCAAAGGGATGACACCCATGTATCGGCATTGGACTTCCCCGACAGTTGGCAGCAGGGCAATCTCAGCCTTAAGCTGAGTTACCATTTTGAACCGGCGGCTGAGGATGACGGCGTCTCTGTGCTTATTCCGGTGGCGCTGCTCAATCAGTTGGATGAAACCGATTTTGACTGGCAGGTGCCGGGGCTCAGGGAAGAGAAGTGTGTTGCCCTGATCAAGTCCTTGCCCAAACCGCTGCGGCGCAATTTTGTGCCGGCGCCGGATTATGCCCGCGCCTGTGTGCAGGCGATGGAACCTTTTGCCCAGCCTTTGTTGCCCTCCCTGTGCAAACAGCTGCTGAGAATGAGTGGCACCCGTGTCAATCCGGAGGATTTCGATCTCAACGCCATTGCCGACCATCTGAAGATGAACTTCAAGGTGGAAGACGATAAGGGCAAACTCCTGGCCCAGAGCCGGGATCTCGACAGCCTCAAAGCATCATTGCAGGGGCAGGTGAACCAAGCGATACGCAAGGTTGCCGACAAGGGCATAGAGCAAAACGCCCTGACCGAATGGAGCTTTGGCGACCTGCCGAAAGAATATCAAAGCCGCAAAGGCAGCTATGAGGTGAAGGCGTTCCCCGCCTTGGTGGATGCCGGCGATACAGTTTCCATCAAATTATTTGATGATGAACAACAGGCGCTTTCCCACCACAGACAAGGGCTGAGAAAGCTGCTGCTTATCAATATTCCATCGCCGGTGAAACATCTACAGCAGGCCTTGCCCAACAAGGCCAAACTGGCGATGTATTTCAATCCGTTCGGCCAGGTGCAAATACTGATAGATGACATTATTGCCGCGGCAATTCAGCAGCTTTTGGATGAGCAGCAGTTGGATGTCCGCAGCGCCGATGACTTTGCCAAAGCCAAGGAGATTGTCAGGGCCGAACTCAATGAAACCGCAGCGGTTATCGCTCTCAAGGTAGAGCAGATTTTGACCTTGCACCAGAAGATCCGTAAGCGTCTCAAGGGCAAAATCAGCCTGGATATCGCTTTTGCCATGAGTGATATTCAAAGCCAATTAGATGCCCTGGTGTTCAAGGGATTTGTTGAAGCTTCCGGTTGGCGCCGTCTTGGGGATCTGATCCGTTATCTCAAGGCGATTGAGCTGCGCCTGGACAAGCTGCCGGTGGATCCCAACCGTGACCGTTTGCACCTGCACAGCATTCACAACGCCGAAAAAGAGTTCAAGGCCGCGCTTGCCAAGGTGCCACGCAGCCAGGCGGTACCGGAGGCGCTGGCCGAGGTGCGCTGGATGCTGGAAGAGTACAGGGTCAGCTGTTTTGCCCAGAGTCTGGGCACTGCTTATCCGATATCGGAAAAGCGCATCCTTAACCAGTTGCAGCAGTTTTAACCTAAAATCCAACTGACAGCCGCGTTTGGCTCCTAAAGTGGACGTGATAAAAACCAGGCAGGCCCAGAGCACAGCCAGAACACACAGTGCCTGCTGGTGCCCTCCTGGTACGCGGTCATATTTCCCACGGTGGCTATTGTCGAACGCCGCTTATTCCCCAATCAAAATTACATGTTTTGATTAAGGCTTGGCTCTTATTCCGGCTATTGTTCTCCTTGCCTTCAATAGCCGAAGTTTGCAGCCTTGGACCAATGTTTTTTCACTTCAGTCTCGATAAAGGCTTGCTTCTCCTCGGTCAGTTTCTCCAGCTCCACGCCTATGGCTGCCTGCGCCTTGGCCTTGGTGCTGTAGTCCGGATAATCGACTCGGGTGACGCCAAGGTCGGCATTCAGCTTGCGCAATATCTCTCTGGCAGCGCGGATCTGCTCTAAGCCCTTGTCCAGCAGGGCTTCACCCTCTTTGGCGTTGTGGGCGTGAATACCGTGGGATGACATGGCAAAGTCCCAGCGCCACTGTGCATGTCGTATCCCCATGATGGCATACCCTATCTGTTGCCATTGGGCTCCTGCCTTCCAGGCGGCGCCGGCTTCATAGTGGGCCTTGATAAGTAATTCCTGTAACTGTTGCGCCTTGGTCTCCAGTAGCGCTTTATTGTCGGCAATCAGCTGGGTAATTTGCTGTTGGCTCTGGTGACAACTGCTGCAATTGGCCGCTTCAAAGTCCGGCAGATGGTTGGTTATCTTGTGGTTGGTGAAAGATTTGCCGTCGGCGCTGGTTTCCTGGGTCATATGACAGGTGACACAACTGATACCTGCCTTGGCGTGGACGCTGCGATTCCAGTGCTCAAACTCGGGATGGCGCGCCTTCACCAGCGGCGTTCTCGATACCGGGTGCACCCACTCGAAAAACTGCCGGGCATCATAATACTTTTCTATTTCATCGGCGCTGTTGCCGAAGATCCAGGGGATATTGACCTTGTCCTGACGCTCTGGCTGGAAGTAGTAAGTGACATGGCACTGGCCGCAAACCTGTGATTGCTGCATCGATTGATTTTGTTCACCAAAGGGTTTGTGCACTTTTGCCATCGCGTCCTGGGCATGAGGTCTTGGCAGTGCCAGTTCAGCTGAGCCCTGGGTATGGCAATCAGAGCAGTACACAGGGTTCTGGATTTCCGGACCCAGCTCGGCAAAGTTCTTGGCCGAGAAGCCTTCGACGCCCAGCTCTTTCATCAGCCTGGGCGCATCCGGTGTCTTGCAGGTCCAACAGCTGGCCGACAGTCCTTTTTCACCAGCCTTGGGGCTAACACCACTGCGTAGGCTGTGGCTGACATCGGCGACGGCAAAGTGATGCCCTCTGGGGCTATGGTACTCCTTGGCATAAGCCGAGCCTGCCCAGAGGATGATGCTGGCGGGGTTTTTCTCAAGCATATCTTCCCGCTGTTGCTCCTCTGAGGTTTGGGCCCAGGTTTGATATTGCAGGCTTGATGTTTTGTCTGCTGCGACAACGGAAAATGACAGACTCAGACCTAGCACAATGGGTAGTGTAGTAGGGTGGGTAAAGGGGTTCACTAAAGGCTCTCCTAGATTGGGACGACGCACAAACAGGCGTTTGAAGTTTGGTCCCTGAAAACAAAAAAGACATAAATAAAATGCATGATAATGCTAAGGAGCTCTGTTAGTCGTTGCAACCGCAAGATATTGTTTTTACTGAATTCTGTGACCTGAAACAGGATTCAGTTTCTCCTTTTATAGCCGTTTTATCGCTTTAAAGCCCGCCCAGCCTGGGCACTACTCCCTAAGGGATATTTTACTTATTTCGTTGGTTTTTTAACCGTTAGTTATTGGCGAAATAGCCACTTCTTTGCTGTATTTCATGTAAGCCTGAATAGCTAAAAGCGGAAAATTTCGAAATTACAATCGATTGAGGCGGTTGAAATGGGTGATATCCGTCTTTTGGCGGCTATTTTTATGATCCAGATCAACGGCATCAGGTGTTTACCAACTTGGGGGTATACAGTTTGTTAACACTTTGGCTTTATGATCAAAACCGAAAACAAGTTGCATTTAAAAGGCGGCTTTAATCTGCCGGGCTTGGCGGCCGTTGCCCTGAAACAGCACAGCAGCAAGCCATCTTCATAGCGCCTAGGGAGGAGCCATGAGTGAGACACCGAATACTGATGAAAAACGTCTGGAGCTGAAGATATTTATCTTCCTGACGGTTTTTTTGGCGCCGCTATTGTCGGTTTTGCTGGTCAGCGGTCTGGGCTTTGCCATCTGGTTCAGCCAAATCTTAACCGGCCCACCGGGAGCCGGTTAACGCCAGCATAACGAGAGTCCTTAAAACAGGGGAACGAGATGAGTAGGGAATTGCATGTCAGCAGCCTGATCCTTCAGGTGATGCCATCCAAGATGGCCGGCGTTCGTCAGCAAATTCTGTCGTTCGGCAATGCCGAGCTATCGGTTAACGATGAAAGCAAGCTGGTTGTGGTGCTGGAAGGCCCGACCGAACAGGCGATCCTCGCCACCATGGACAGAATCAATGCCCTCAAGGGCGTGATCTCCACCGCTATGGTGTATCACCAGTGTGAACAGCTCGAAGAGGAAGAGCAATGAAAATGAACAGACGCGAATTCATGAAGGCCAATGCCGCCATGGCGGCAGCCGGGGTCGCCGGATTGGCTTTACCTGCCACAGCCAGCAACCTGATCACCAGTTCAGAGCACACCCAGTTAAATTGGAACAAGGCGCCGTGCCGCTTTTGCGGTACTGGCTGCTCTGTGATGGTAGCCACCCGCGAAGGCCGGGTTGTGGCGACCCATGGCGATGCCAACAGTGAGGTCAACCGCGGCCTCAACTGCATTAAAGGCTACTTCCTGTCGAAGATCATGTATGGCCATGACCGGCTGCAGACTCCCATGCTGCGGATGACAGATGGCAAATACGACAAGCACGGTGAATTTACCCCTATCAGTTGGGATCAGGCCTTTGACATTATGGCCGAGAAGTGGAAGCACACCATCAAGACCAAAGGGCCGACGGCGGTGGGCATGTTTGGTTCAGGTCAGTGGACGGTTTGGGAAGGTTATGCCGCTTCCAAGCTGATGAAGGCGGGTTTCGGCTCCAACAATATCGATCCCAACGCCCGTCACTGTATGGCTTCAGCCGTGGGCGGCTTTATGCGTACCTTTGGCATGGACGAGCCTATGGGTTGCTACAACGATATTGAAGCTGCCGATGCTTTTGTGCTTTGGGGCTCCAACATGGCCGAGATGCACCCAATCCTCTGGAGCCGGGTCACAGACAGACGCCTCAGCGCGCCCCATGTAAAAGTCTCTGTGATGTCTACCTTCGAGCACAGAAGCTTTGATTTGGCCGACTTGCCGATTGTCTTCACGCCGCAAACCGATCTGGCCATTCTCAACTATGTCGCCAACTACATCATCAGCAATGACAAGGTTAATTGGGACTTCGTCAACAAGCATGTGAACTTCCGCAAAGGCACAACCGATATCGGCTATGGCCTGCGGCCCTCACATCCGTTGCAGCAAAAAGCCAAGAACGTGGCCACCGCCGGTGAATCGACCCCGATGGACTTTGAGCAGTTCAAGGCCTTTGTCGCCGATTACAGCCTGGAAAAGGTCAGCAAGCTCTCGGGCGTACCCGAGCATAAATTGCTGGAGCTGGCGAAACTCTACGCCGATCCCGAGGTGAAGGTGACCTCCTTCTGGACCATGGGCTTTAACCAGCATACTCGCGGGGTTTGGTGTAACAACCTCATCTACAATATCCATTTGCTGACCGGCAAAATAGCTACCCCGGGCAACAGTCCGTTTTCACTCACAGGTCAACCTTCAGCCTGCGGTACTGCGCGGGAAGTGGGCACCTTCTCCCATCGCTTGCCGGCGGATCTGGTGGTGAATAATCCAGAGCACCGCAAGATTGCCGAGACCATCTGGAAAATCCCTTCCGGGATCATTCCGCCCAAGCCAGGCTACCATGCGGTAGAGCAGAACCGGCGCCTGAAAGATGGCGATCTCAACTGCTACTGGGTGCAGGTGAACAACAATATGCAGGCCGGCCCCAATATCAACGAAGAGGGCTTGCCCGGATACCGTAACCCGGAAAACTTTATTGTGGTGTCCGATGCTTACCCAACGGTTACCACCCAGGCCGCGGATCTCATTCTTCCCACCGCCATGTGGGTGGAGAAAGAGGGCGCCTATGGTAACGCCGAGCGCCGCACCCAGTTCTGGCACCAGTTGGTGACAGCGCCCGGACAGTCGCGCTCGGATCTCTGGCAGTTGCTGGAGTTCTCCAAGCGCTTTACCACAGACGAAGTCTGGTCCGAGGCTGTATTGGCGGCCAATCCCGAATACAAGGGCAAGACCTTGTATGAAGTGCTGTATCAGAACGGCAATGTTGACAAGTTCCCTCTCAGTGAAAGCGATAACAAGTATCTGAACGACGAAGCCAAGCACTTTGGTTTCTATGTGCAAAAAGGGCTTTTTGAAGAATACGCCACCTTTGGCCGTGGTCATGGTCATGACTTGGCTCCCTTTGAAATGTACCACCAGGCCCATGGTTTGCGCTGGCCTGTGGTTGACGGCAAAGAAACCCTCTGGCGCTACCGTGAGGGCTCGGATCCTTACGTTAAACCCGGCAAAGGCTTTGAGTTTTACGGCAAAAAAGACGGCAAGGCAGTTATCTTCGCGCTGCCATACGAGCCGGCGGCAGAATCCCCGGATGCCGAGTATGATCTTTGGCTCTCCACCGGGCGGGTGCTGGAACATTGGCACTCAGGCTCCATGACCCAGAGGGTACCCGAGCTCTATCGCGCCTTCCCGGATGCCGTGTGCTTTATGCATCCGGATGATGCCAAGAAACGCGGCCTGCGCCGAGGTGATGAAGTCAAGGTGGTATCCCGCCGCGGCGAGATACTGACCCGGGTGGAAACCCGCGGCCGCAACAAGCCGCCGGTGGGTTTGGTGTTTGTCCCCTGGTTCGATGCCAGTCAGTTGATCAACAAGGTGACTCTGGATGCCACGGATCCGCTGTCCAAGCAGACTGATTTCAAGAAGTGTGCCGTGAAAGTGATGAAGGCCTGAGGAGGATAAGAAGATGAAATCGAATCATACCCTGTTGGCCTTTGCTGCACTGATGACCGCGCTGTCTGTCAATGCTGCCGGCATTCCCGAAGATAAGGTGGCGACTTTGCGTCAGGCGCCGCTCAATAGCCAGCCGACACCGCCTGTGATGCAGAAGGTGAGAAATACGGATATCAAACAGACCCGTAACTACCCGATGCAGCCGCCGGTCATACCGCACAAGATAGACGGCTACCAGCTGGATCTTAAGGTCAACAAGTGCATGTCCTGTCATGCCCGCAGTCGCACCGGCGAATCGCAGGCGCCTATGGTGAGCGTGACTCACTATATGGACAGAGACAACAACTTCCTGGCCGAGCTGTCACCCAGACGATATTTCTGTACCCAGTGCCATGTGCCGCAACTGGACGCCAGATTGATGGTGGAGAATGACTTTGTCGATATGGATCACTTGCTCAAGTCCGGGGCTGAGAACCCATCCAGCCATTAGGAGTCGCTATGTTTGAGAAACTGAAACAGATATGGCGGGTGCTGAACCGGCCCAGTGTTCACTTCAGTCTGGGTTTTCTGACCCTGGGTGGCTTTGTCGCCGGGATCATCTTCTGGGGTGGTTTCAACACTGCCCTGGAAGCCACCAACCAGGAGGCTTTTTGTATCGGTTGCCACGAGATGGAAAACAACGTCTATCAGGAGCTGAAGACCACCATACATTTTACTAACCGCAGCGGGGTGCGGGCGACCTGTCCGGACTGCCACGTTCCCCATAATTGGACCGACAAGATAGCCCGTAAGATGCAGGCTTCCAAGGAGGTGTGGGGCAAGGTGTTCGGCACCATCAATACCCGGGAGAAGTTCGAGTCCAAGCGGCGCGAACTGGCCGAGCATGAGTGGGCCAGACTCAAGGCCAACGACTCGCTGGAGTGTCGAAACTGCCATAACTTCCAGTATATGGACTTCACCCGTCAGTCACAGCGGGCGGCCAATATGCACTCCACCTCGCTGGCAAGCGGTGAGAAGACCTGTATCGACTGCCACAAGGGGATAGCCCACCACCTGCCGGATATGCAGGGAGTGGAAGGCTTCTGAGCCCAAAGCTCTGGGCATAGCCTGTTGCTTCATGAAAAAGCGCGCCGAACTTTCCCGGCGCGCTTTTTTATCTGTTAAATCACCAGTAAAAATCCACGATTAAGCAACGCCTTATTGGCAGTTTTCCTGTTGCCGACTCAGGAGTTTAAGCTCCACTTGATTGCCGTCGGGATCGTAAATATAGATAGAGCGGCTGTATCCCCGGGCGCCGTATTTTTCCGAAAAGCCTTCATGGTGCACGCCGTGTTGCTCCAGGTGTTGCAGCACTGAGGCTTCATCCTTGGCGGCAATATTAAGGCAGAAGTGCGCCATATTGAGGCCTAAAGGTTGATCGCTTCTTGGCACCAGATCGATAAGGGCGTTGCCGAATCTCAGTTGCAGCAGGCTAGGGGAGTCGAGCCGCCGCTCGAAACGAGCCCCCAGCACTTGGGTGTAGAATGCTTGGCTGGTTTCCAGACTGCTGCAGATCAACACCAGATGATCTATATCTATCGCACTGAACATAAGTTCTCCTGCATGCTGTCACACCTTTTTTCAGCTTAGCAGGATAAAGAACACCCGCGCGAGTGGCGGGTGTACGTTTGCTTCGGTCCGGTTGGTGCTTCAGTCCGGTTGGTGCTTCGGTCCGGTTGGAGCTTGGCTCAGGACGGGTGCTTTACTTGAGCGGTTCGCTCAGCTGGCGTCTTATGTTACTCACCAGCCACTCGCTGACATCATGGCCATTGTTGCTGAGCATCTTGGGGAACATGGAGATGGGCGTCATGCCCGGGAAGGTATTGATCTCATTGAGCAGTATCTCGCCTTCATCGGTAAGGAAGAAGTCGATACGCGACAGGTGGGACAGCTTCATGCCCTTAAAGGCACGAATGGCATAATCGCGTATGGTATCGATTTGCGCTTGGCTCAATTCGGCCTCGACCTTGGTCACCGCCTTGCTCTTGGCATCATACTTCTCATCGAAGCTGTAGAAGGTGTTGTTGGCGCAGATGATTTCACCCGGCACTGTGGCTATCACTTCACCCTGGTATTCATATACGGCCACTTCCAGCTCCCTGGCTTTGATGGTCTTTTCCACCACCACGTAGGGGGAGTAACTAAAGGCCTGCTCCAGCACAGAGGGGATATCATCGCTGTTGTCCACCCGGTAGCAGCCGACGGATGACCCCTGGGATGCCGCCTTGATAAACAGTGAGCCCCATTCATTCAAGGCCTCACGGCAGCGGCTGTTGGCCGCTTCACCGGCTTCACTGAGAAACAGATAAGGGGTATTGGGGATGCCGAGCGCACTGAACCACATCTTGGCCGTGACCTTGTTGAAGCAGTTGCTGCTGGGTTCAGAGCCGCAGCCGAAATAGGGCAGGTTGATCAGATTGAAATAGGACTGAATATCGCCGGTCTCACCCGGATAGCCGTGAATGCAAGGGATCACATAGTCCACCGGCCAGCTGGGCTCGGCCTCATCGAAGCGCACTTCACGGCGATTGGTCAGCTCGCAAACCTGGCCCTGCTTGGTGTGGTAGTGGCCGGCGGCGTCCAGCTCCAACCTGAGCACTTCCATGTCGGGAATATTTGCCAGGCAGCTTTCGATATAGTCAGCCGACATCAAAGAGATACTGTGCTCGGCGGCCCCGCCGCCACAGAGTAACAAGATATGGGTTTTGCTCATGAATTCTCCTGACTGAGCGGCCTGATAAATAACCTTGGCCGATATTATGCCTGCTTAGACAGGCCTTGAGTATAACGGCAGCTGACGCAGGCTCTCATCTGGTTATTTTGCCGCCAGAGCGAAGCGGGCCGTATGACATCTGGCCCGGTTGCTGTTCTCGCTATCGTCCCAGCCAGTCGCGGCCAAAGCCGCCATAGCCATAATCTCTGCCACAATCACTGCCATAGCCTATCGGCCAGCCCTGAAGCCCGGCGAGTGAGGCGACGACAGGCGCCATCAAACACTGAGCTGTTGCCCAGGCAGCAAAAATGCTGCTTGGCGCGGGTAATGGCGGTGTAGATCAGCTCCTTGGTGAGCAGTTGCAGCTGCGCCGGGCTCGGGCTCGGCGGCAACACCAAGGCCACAGAATCAAATTCACTGCCCTGGGACTTGTGCACTGTCATGGCAAAACAGGTCTCGTGGCCGGGAAGACGCGCCGGCAACACCTTGAGCACACTGCCGTCGGCCTGAATAAAGTGCGCCAGCAGCCTGTTGCTGTCTCGGTCGGGCAGAATAACGCCGATATCGCCGTTAAACAGCCCCAGGTTGTAATCGTTGCTTTGGATGATCAGCGGTCGGCCCGGATAAAACTCCTGCTGCGGGGCGATCAGTCCGGCCTGTTTCAGCACTTGCGTCAGTTGCCGATTGATCCCCTCGACACCGAAATCGCCGCCACGGGTGGCGCACAGCAGTCGAAAGCGATTGTAACGGGCGATGATCTCCTCGGCGCCAATGTCCGGCCTGTGCACCACTTCCAAATAGTCGCGGTAGTGCTCACAGGCCTGGCTGAGAAGCCGAGCCATCCCCTGCTGCTGCTTACCGATTTCCAGCCACTCAAGCTCCTGATAACCGCCATTCCAGGCCTCAGTTATCGCGGCGCCATCACTGAGGTTGACCGCCTTGGCCAGCACGCCTATGCCGGCATCGCCGCGGAATCTGTGGCTGTGACGCAGCATACAAAGATTATTGCCTATGCCGGGGGCGAGATTGACGCAATCGCTGAGGTCAAAGCCGGTGAGCCTTGTCAGTGTTGCGGCAAACTCGGCGCTGTAACGCATGCGCCAGTCCTGCTGGTGGCGCAAACCGGCGCAGATATCGGCGAGCACGGCGCCGGCTTCCACCGAGGCCAGTTGATCCTGATCCCCGAGCAGTATCAATCTGGCATTGGCGGGCAGGGCATCGAGCAGCCGGTCCATCATAGGCAAGTCCACCATGGAGGCTTCATCGACTATTAAAAGATCTAGATGCAGCGGGTTGTCTTGGTGATGACGGAATTTGTGCGAGCCGGGGATCACCCCCAGCAGGCGATGCACAGTGGCGGCTTCTTCGGGGATCTTGTCTATGGCGCCAAGGTCAAGCTCGGCGGCAAAGGGCATAAGCTCTTTTGCCAGGCGCTGTTTGGAGGCCTTTATCGATTCGGTCAGGCGCGCCGCCGCCTTACCCGTGGGGGCCACCAGACGTATGTTCATTTCACTGCCGAGACACAGGAGCATCAGTAGCTTGGTGACTGTGGTGGTCTTGCCTGTGCCCGGGCCGCCGGTGATCACCGCCAATTGGCGACAATAGGCGGTGGCGGTGGCGACTTTTTGCCAATCGCGTTTGCCGGAATTTTCATTATCAGTTTGAGCTTCACCATCAGCTTGAGCTTCACTATTAGCTTGAGCTGCCTCATTAGTCGCTTGGCCAGTATGGCTGGCGGGCGGCAAAAACAGGCAATCGAGTGCGCGCCGCACTTCGTCGGTGGCGGGGTATTCAGTGGCGGCCATGGCGGTGAGGCGCCGGGCGACCCGGCACTCAAAATCATAATAACGTTTGAGGTAGAGGCGGCCAGCGTCGAGGATCAAGGGTTTGTCTTCACCGGGGGCGCCGACGGCGGCAAAATTGGCCACCGCCAGCTCAAGGCTTGCCGGGTCGGTATTGAGGCGCACACTGGGGTGGGGCTCTGCCAGCGGATTATCAAACGCTATGCTCCCCAGTGGCAGGCAGGCGTGCTGCGATGATAACTGGCGGCTCAGCAGGGCGCACAGCAGCAGAAACAGCGGCGATGGCTCCCGGTGAATGGCGGCCATCTGCAGCGCAAAGTGGCGGTCGAGCGCCGTCAGCAGCCGCTGCTCTTCCCATTGCTTGAGCAGCGCAGTAACAGCTTGGCTGCTGTGCAGTATTGATGGGCTATCTGTCATAGACTCAACTCCAACTGAGGGGCGCTCGAGGGCTGCTCGCCCTTGAGTAAGGCATCCAGGGCCAGGATCACCGCTTCATCCGGTCTGTCCACAAACACCCCGGCGCCGGGATGGGCCGCGGACATGCCCCGTAAAAACAGATAACAGCAGCCGCCGAAATGGCTTTGATAACAATAGTCCGGCAGTTTGAGGCTCAGATATCTGTGCAGCGCCAGGCTGTAGAGCAGGTACTGCAGATCGTATCTGTGCTCGCTGATGGCGGTGGCCATCTTGTCCTGGCGGTAATCGCTGAAATCGTCCCCCAAATGGTTGGATTTATAATCGGCAATGTAGAAACGGCCCTGATATTCAAAGGTGAGATCGATAAACCCCTTGAGCATGCCCTTGAAGGCGTCGAAGCGCAGTTCACCGCCATAACCGTGTTTGGCCAGCAAGCGGCTGAGCTCGGTATCGATAAGCTGGGTATCGCCGCCGAGGGGCAGATAAAACTCCATCTCCACCAGCTTTTGGCGCTTGCTGAGGTCGCCCAGGCGCAGACTCTGCCTCTGAGGCAGAGCGATTTCGGCGTTAAGCAGATCCCGATACCAGTCATAAAGCACATCTTGCCAATCGCTGTCGATGCCGTACTGCTGCATCGCCTGGGGCAGATGCAGCAAGAGTTCCTCCTCGGCCTGGGTAAAGTCGATTTTCTCCAGTACCAGGTGCATAAAAGAACCGGCATTGGCGCCGCGCTCGAAGCTGAAACGGTTGGCCTGCAAGACATCCTGCGGTTCATAGGCAGAGGCGGGCTCGATTTCAAACTCCTCATCACCGGCACCCGGCAACACCCGCTCGTGGGGCAGATGTTTGACCAAGCCGGAATAGCTGCCGACCCGCCAGGGCGCGCCTTGACGCGCAGCCGGCACCTGGGCACAAAGTGGGCTCTGGGATTGGCTTTCAGCGCCTTGAAGGCGACTTGGGTCTGCATCGCCTATCTCGGTCAAGGAGATGGCCTCGCAGACAAGGGAGGCGGCGGCGCTTTGCAGCCTGCCGCCGTCACAGTCCTTGTCTTCAATGCCGAGCAGATAGCCTATGGCGGTGTCTTTCAAAAAGCTGTTGATGCCCGTTTTGTTCATGCGGCAGTGGTTGGCCAGCCCCAAATAACAGCGATATACGGGCCGGGTCAGCGCCACATACAAGAGGCGCAGATCTTCGGCCAGCGTCTCGCGTTTACAGGCTTCCCAGCCTTCGTCACTGGCGTCCAGATCCCAGATTAATTGATTGTCTTTGTGGTACAGCATGGGCGAGGGGCGGCGACTGCCGTCGCGGGCCAGGCTGACAAAGGGGATGAAGCACACAGGATATTCCAGCCCCTTACTCTTGTGGATGGTGACTATCTGCACCAGGTTTTGCTCACTGGCGAGCCTCAGTTGCTGCTCTTCACGGCTCTGGCCGGAGAGCAGTTCCTGCTCAAACCAGTTGACCAGGGCGCTCATGCCTTCGAGCTCGGTGGATTTTTGCTGCAGCAGTTCCGCCAGATGGCGAAAATCGGTGAGACGCCGCTCGGCGTTGGCCTCTCTGCCGAGCCGTTCCAGCAGCTGCCAGTGATCCGCGAGATTGAGCAGCGCCGGCATGATGCCGCGGCGGCTCCAGAGTTCATGCAGCGACATGAAGGTATCGAGCACTTCGGCGCGCAGTGTCTCAGATTGGTTGAATTCATGGATCTTATTGGCGCTGAAGCCCAGCAAGCGGCAGGCCAGTGCCGAGCGAATCGCCCGTTCATCCCTGGGGCTGGCGAGCGCCTTGAGGATGAGGGCGATTTCCCGCGCTTCCTCCGTGACCATTACCGAGTCGCGGCTGAGGAACACGGCGCCGATCTGGCGGCTATTGAGCGCTTGTTGCATGACGGCGGCTTCGTTTCTGTCGCGCACCAAAATGGCGATATCCCGGGCGCGCAGCGGCTGCTCATTGCCACTGAGGCGACACTCGCCGCGGTTGGCGGCATTGAGCAGGCGCACGATTTCGGCGGCGGCATCTTCGGCCAGCAGTTTACGGGCCTGAGTCTTGTTGAGGCCCTTGTCCGGATCTTCCTTGAGCAGCCTGAGCTGCAGCGCCGCCGAGTCTGTGCCGGGCGCGAGCAGCTGTTTGCTGCCAGCGTCCTTGGCCTTGACCGGCTCGAACGGGATGGCGTCACTGATAAAAGGGTCGCTGTGGTTGGCAAACAGGCGGTTGACCGCTGCAATCATGTTGCTGGCCGAGCGGTAGTTGGTGTCCAGATTATAGTGATCGGCGGTATTGCGCCTGGCCTCAATATAGGTATAAATATCGGCGCCGCGAAAGGCGTAAATCGCCTGCTTGGGATCGCCTATCATCAACAGAGTGCGACTTGGCTCAGGCTCGGGCTTGGGTTCAGGCTCGGCGCCGGCATCCTGCTGTGGCAATTGCGCCGGGTAGATGCCGGAGAAAATTGCAAACTGCAGCGGATCCGTATCCTGAAATTCGTCGATAAGCGCCACCGGGAAGCGTTTGCCTATCTCCTGCTTGAGCTGCTCGCCGATGGCAAGGCCGCTATCCGGCGCCGTCTGGGTCAGGCCGCCTATGGCCTTGGCCAGGGTCAGCAGCAGATCGTCCGGGCTCAGCAGGTTGCGCTCGGCCTTGAGCTCGGCAAAACGCTCGGCTATCTGGGCTCTTGCCTGATAGAGGAATGCCGGAATAAGCGAGTCTACGCTGTCTCTGAGCGCTTCTATCTGCGCCAGCAGCGGCGCCTGTTGCGCTGTGGGGATTTCGCCGCCTTTTCTCAGTTTCAGTGACCCGAGAGCCAGGCTGTCCAGCAGCTTGGGTGTCGGCAGTCCCTGATGATACTTGGCCCAGTTGTCCATCTGCTCCAGCATGGCCGTGAGCTTGGGGTAGCCATCGGCTTGCTTGCCATAGCTGGTGCCGTTGAGCGGCAGGCTGTGGAGCAGGGCCTCGGTGGCGTCCCTTTCTCTTGGCCAGCTCAGTCGCAGCCTTGCGAGCTGAGTCTGCAACTGCTCGGCATATTGATCGAACTCACCCGGGTCGCGGTTGGCGCTCGCTTGACTGGCGCCGAGCAGCGGTCTCAATTCGCGCCCCAGCGCATCCGGAGTGGCGTAATGGGCGGCTATCGCGGTCGCCAGGGCTGTCGGCAGCCGATAACAGACATGGCGCCAGAAATCGCGCACACTCTGGCGCAGATATTCGCTGTCATCCAGGGTAAATTCCGACTCGAACAGCAGCGCCGACTCAAAGGCCATATCCGAGAGGATCCGCTGGCAAAAGCCGTGAATGGTAAAAATGGCGGCTTCATCCAGGCTCTTGAGCGCCAGATCCAGCTGCTTGAGGGCGGTTGCGCGCTGCGTTGGCGGGCAGCGCTGATAAAGCTGCTCGATAAAATCGTCTTTGACGCTTAGGCCGATAAAGCGCTGATAACAGCTGCGGATCCTTTTGCGTATTCTGTCGCGTAGCTCTTCGGTGGCGGCGTTGGTAAAGGTGACCACCAGGATCTGCTCACAGCTGAGGCCCGGGCGCTCAAAATCACCCAGCAATAAGCGCAGATAGAGGCCGGAAATGGTGTAGGTCTTGCCGGTTCCGGCACTGGCCTCAATCAGGCGCCGGCCGCTCAGCGGTAAACTCAATGGCTCCAGTGCTTGCATATTATTCCTGCCCCATCTGGGTAAAATCGGCCAGGGCGGCCAGTTTGTCTTTGTGGTAAAGGCTGATAAGCGGCGCCAAAATCCCCTGGGCCAACGCCGGGAAACTCAGGCTCTGCTGGAGTCTGAGTTGCCAACCGCCTGGCAACCCCGCACTCATGTTGCTCAGGGTAAACTCATCTTCACTCAACTCATCTTCACAGGCTTTGCGCCCAAAATCCGTCGCCGAGCCAGCATAGGCGCTGTCATCAAGGGTTAAACCAAAGTCTTCCGGAAAGCGGAACAGGCGGGCGTTATGGGGATCCTGGCCGTCACCGAACCCGGCATCATCCAACCAGGCGCTCTCGGCCTCAGCAAGCCGCAGCTGATGTTCAGTGTCAATGGGCAATCCATCTTCTACCTCGGCGCTGAAGTACGCCAGGGAGGTTTGCGCCATAAAGGGCAGCGGCCTATGTTGCCCGAGCTCAAACAAGGCGGCCAACTGACCCAGCAGGGTCTTGGCGGACTCGGCCTTGAGCGGCGCCATGGCGTGGAAGTGACCGGCATCCAGTAGATAGCTGTGCCTGTGAATGCCGCTGGCATTGAGGCACAGATGGCGAATATAGAGGCTCAACAGATCCTTGGGCTTGGTGGTACCCGGCCTTAAGTTGACCAGGCCCTTGGGATAGCAGTCATCGATGCGGCCACAGAGCAACAGCTCGCGGCCATTGACCTCAAGCTTGAGCGCTATTTCAACGGCATCCGGCTTGGGCAATTCGGCGCGAAGAAAACGGGTGCGCTCCACCGCCGGGGCGATATCGCGGCGGTATTGATCCAGCAGCAGATCGTCAAACGGCGCCATCGGCAGCAGACCTTCGGCCTTGAGCTTGTCGAGCAGGGTTTCATCCAGCTCTCCGCGTTCGTCTTCCAGCGCATCCTGCATCATCAGCAGCTGCAGCTGATAGCGTTGCAGGGCGCTGAGCTCAAACGGCTCATCATTGTCCTGACTGTCGATATCCAGCCTCAAGTCCAGCTGCAGCACCCGCTGGCAGAAATACTGCGCCGGGTTGCGGAAAAAGCGGATCAGCGCCGAGAGTTCAAGCTCCGGCTCCTTGAGGCCGGTTTCCTCGCCCAGCTGATGCTCAATAAAAGGCGCCGGGCTTTGGGCGGCAAACATCTCCCGCGGGCACCACTGGGTTGCAAAACTGCCGGGCAGCTCGCTGTTACTGTAGAGCCGGGCATCAAAGGGTTGCAACGGCTGCTGAATGATGAGGCGCTGCATCAGCGCATCGGCCGCCAGATCGCCAAGGGCGGCTATCTCATCGGCATCTGTGGGCACTGCGGGCGGCGTAAATTGCGCCTCGTCCGGGCGGTAACACAGCTGAATGTATTCCAGCAATTCCGATACCAGCATGGAGGGAATACGCTCACTGTTATCGCGCTCGCTGTGGCCTATGTAACTGATATAGAGCTGATCCCGGGCCGACAGCAAGGCTTCGAGAAACAGGTATCTGTCATCCAGGCGTCTTGAGCGATCGCCGCGTCTTGGCTTTTCATGGGCGGTGAGATCGAATCCCACAGGATGTTGCACCCTGGGGTAGACGCCATCGTTCATCCCCAGCAAACACACCTGGCGGAAGGGGATGGAGCGCATCGGCATCAGGGTACAGAAGTTGACGCTGCCGGCGAGATAACGCTGACCGACCCTGGACTCACTCAAGGTTGAGTTGAACCATTGCCAAACCACTGTCAGCGGCAATACCCCGCTAAAACCCGACAGTCGCAGCTCCTCGGCGAATCTGTCTATGGCCTGGCGAATGTCGTTGATCTCTTCCCTGGCATCGTCCTCCTGGGCCAGATAAAAGGCATCGAGCAGGGCGTTAAGCTGCGCCACCCGCTCATCAGGCGGGGTTTGCTGCTTGAGCTCTTCCCTGAAGTCATCGAGCGCTTCGATAAAATTCAACAGCTTGCCGAGCGCCTGCGCCGACTGACCTTCAATACCGGCCAGTGGCAGATCGCCCTGATACAGCTCGGCATCATCGCCCAGGGCATAGCCCAGCAGCATGCGACGGATCCCAAAGGCCCAGGAGTGTTTGTCAAACCCGGGCAAGCCCAGCTCTTCACGGTTGTGACTGTCGCGGCCCCAGCGAATACCGGCGGCCTTGAGCCAGCCCTTGAGCTGCTCCAGCTCCTCCTGGGCTATACCGAAGCGGGCCAGCACAGCGGGCACTTCGAGAATACTGATGATGTCTGTCAGGCCAAAGCGGCTCTTGTCCAGCGCCAGCAGGTTGAGAAAACCGGCAATTAAAGGGGATTCCTGGGCCGCGCCGCGATCGGCTATGGCATAGGGGATGAAATGATCGCCGCTCTTGGCGGAAAACACCGCATCGATATAGGGGGCGTAGGCGGCCACATCGGGCAGCATCACCATGATGTCCTTGGCGGCAAGCGAAGGATCGCTGCGCAGGCGATGCAGCAGATGATCGTGCAAGGTTTCCACTTCCCGCAGCGGGCTGTGACAGCTTCGCAGGGTGATGGAGTCGTCGGTGGCGGCCAAGGGCCTGCGCCGGGCGATATTCAGGTATTTGCTGACATCCGGTCCAAGGGGCTCGCCTAAGGTTTCCATCTCCAGAATGTCATTTTGAATGCCGCCGAGCAGGGTATTTGTGTTGCCTGGGTGAAACAGCTCTTCCAGTTCCAGCCGCTCGGGTGGCAGCTCCAGCACCATATCCAGCAGCTCCCGGCCGAGACGGCCATTATTGGCCAAAATGGGGTTGCCCACTTCCAGCTTGTCTTCCCAGAGTTCGGGCAACTGTTTCTTGCCCTCAAAAGCCAGCGCCATTCGCGCCCGCGCCCTGGGCTCTATGATATCGCCCCAGTAGTGACGACAGGGGCTGAGGCTCAGCATCACTACCTCGATGCGACTGGCGAGCGCATAGAGTACATCCAGGGTTTGCGGCGCCATCGAGGAGATCCCGAACACGAACAACCTGGGCGGCAGGCCTTCCAAGGCATGATCGCTGCCGCCTGTCAGCGTTTCGATCAGCGCCTGGTGCAGATTGGCCCTGTGGTAATGGCTCTGTTGCAACTCCTGATTGTTGTAACGTACCAACTCGCGCCAAAGTTCGGGTTGCCAGGCGTGCTGCGGCGCTATCTCCAGCGGGGATTCATTTTGCTCCCAGCCGAGGATCCATTCCGGACGGTATACCAGATATTGATCGAAAATATCGGCGATACGGCCGCTGAGTTGAAACAGTTTGAGCTCAACATCGTCGCCCAGATAATGTCTGAGCGGTGCAAAATTGTCTCTATCCAGAAGGGAGGGCAACAGCGCCATCAGTTTCCAGGTCATCGCCGCCTTGGTAAAGGGGTTTTCCTTGGGCACGTCATCGAGCAGCAGATAACAGAGCTGCCAGATAAAGCTGGACGGCAGCGGAAACTCCTGCGCCGCCGCCACACCATTGTGGCGCGCCAGCTCCAGGCGGAGCCAGGTGGACATGCCGGGGCTTTGCACCAGAATTTGCTCGCAGCTCAGCGGCGACATGCCGGGCACGCCTTCGCGAAGCCGGTCTGCCAGGGTGGCCGACAGCAATTCCATCTTGTTGGACTGGATAAGAGTAAACATAGGCAGCAGGGTTACCTGGCTTTGGGCCGTTTATTGCTTTGGTGCTCTATTCTAGGTGCTTGATTTATCGGGTTGCAAATCTTGTTTCAGCAGTTTGAACCACAAAGCGCGGGACTGGCGGATAAAGCGGCGTTTAAGTCTCGCCGACTCCTTGGAAGCGCCTTGATACTTAAGCTGAATATAGAGTGAGGTCCAGTTTTCGATCTCCTCTGTCAGCGCCGGCCAGCGTGCGGCCAGCGCCGCAGCGTAATCCACAGGCCCCAGGGAGGCTGGCCTTGGCAGCCCGAGCCTGGCAGCCTGGCGGCATACCTTGAGATAGTGACGGTTGATGCTGTCCGGGCCTCTTTTAAGCCGCAGCAGGCCAGTAGTGAACAAAATGACGATAAAGGTGAGAGCCATCACCCCGAGTACCAAGGTTGCCAGACGGCCGATACTCACTTCCCCCAGCAGTTTGGAGAGCACTTCTTGCTGGCGCTCGTTGTCAAAACCCAGCACCCAGACGCTCCAGTAGTAATCCAGGCTGGCGAGCCTGAGTCTCAGGCTGTTGTACCAGTTGCTGGCCCGCACCCCGGCAAAAGAACGGTCGGAAAGGTAGCTTTCTTCCGGGCTGAACAGGGAGTCGAAACCCTGCTCAATTCGTTCGGGCGCTATCATGGCGGTGGGGTCGTAACGTACCCAGCCTTTGCCTTCGAGATAGACCTCACTCCAGGCGTGGGCCATATATTGATACACGCTGAGGTAACCGGCCTGCGGGTTGTATTCGCCGCCCTGATAACCGGTGACAATGCGGGCGGGCAAGCCGGTGGCTCTGGCCATGAAGGTGAATGCCGAGGCGTAGTGAACGCAGAAACCGGCGCGATTTTCAAACAAAAAGTCGTCCAGTTGCTGCGGTCCCACCGGCGGGGGCGTCAAGGTGTAGAAAAAGGGCTGACTGTTGAAATACTGCATCATGGCCGTCAAGCGCTGCTCGGTTTGCGGGTAACGGCGGGCAAAATCGGCGGCAAGTTTGCGGCTGCGGGGGTTGATTTCATCGGGGAGATTCAGGTTGAGCTGCCGCAGCGGCGCTCTTAAGCGGTTATCCAGGGGGGCATTCGGATAGCTCATCACCCGGTATTGCAACCTTTGTTCTACCGGCCTTATGGCATAGAGGCGAAAGTCCGGCAGATTCACCAGGCGCGGATCCATGCTGTAGGCGAGATCCAAGCCGAACAGCCAATGCTGGCCGCTCGGCTCGGCTATGATGCTGTAATCGATAAAAGGCCCTTTGGGGGCGCCGGGTTCGGGGCGGCGATTTATGATAAAGCTGTCTTGCTGCAGCGCCTTTATCCCCCGCGACTGCTGCCAGCGTTTGCCGTCATATTCCTCCAATACCAGTGCGCGCCAATACCTGTCTTCGGGAGCCGGTATCTGGCCCTTGAAACTGGCGCGAAATGCCAGCTCGTTGGACTTGGTCAGGCGCGAGATATCTCCAAAGCTAAGTTCATCGGACAGCCCTGTGGTACTGCTTTTCATCTGCGGCACCATCCAAAGCGGGCTGAAACGCGGCAGCACCACAAAAAGCAGTAGCGCCAGTGGCAGACTCTGTGCCAGCAGCACCAGGGTTAGCTTGATCTGGCGATTGAACGAAGCCTGTTCGTGGTAGAGGCTTGCCAACACACAAGTGTTGAGCGCCGCCACCAGCGAGAGTTGCAGGGCGTCGAGCATCTGCTGATGGTCGATAAAGGTGAGGGCGATAAGAAAGTAGCCCACCAGTACCACGGCTTTGACATCGCGGCGACTGCGCATTTCGATATATTTAAGGGAATAGCCGAGGATCAACAAGTTGACCAAGGCATTGAGCAGGCCAAGTTCGCGACTCACCAGCGCCAGCGTCAGCGCCGCAGCAATGGCCAGCACAGTCACCAGCACTCTGGGGGGCCTGGCGACCTTGCCAAGATAGATCCCCAAGCGCCAGATAAAACAGATGGCGCAGATCCCCAGGGTTCCCAGGGTAATTTTGCCTGCAAGCGGCGCCAGCACTGCCAGATTGGTGATCAGCAGCCAAAGCAAGGTGCGGCGGGCGATGATCTCCTCCGAGGACTCCTTGAGCGCGGTTTGCAAGCGAGCGGCTTTCATCGGCCGGTACCTTCAGCCTTGGCCGGATAGAGTGCCAGGGCTTTGAGGCACTCCTGACGCTGAGCTTCGCCTTGAGAAGGCGCTATGGTTCTGCCCGCTAACTTAAGCCCCCAGGTTTGGCCGGAATGGGCCAATTGATTGACCTGATAGCTCAGCTCACCCAGGCGCTGTTCCAACTCATCGCCGGTTAATTTGCTATCAAGCTCCAGCCACAAAGGCGGCCCCTGAGGCTCGGCAAACTCCTTGCTGAGCATGCCTCGGCCCTGAGCCCACTGTTTCCAGGCCACCTGTTTGAGCGATTCGCCTGGGACATAGCTTTTAAGCCCGGCGTATTCATCGACGCCGCTGAGCCACTCGCCACTGTCTTGGGATCCGGGGGCGTGTTCACTGCGCCCCAGTTTAGGCGTGCTGACCACGGGCGTTGGAAACACCCATTGACGGGTGTCGAGATCCAGATGAGACCAGGCACGGCAGAGCCCCAGAGGGTAGCAGGACTCCACCTTGAGCCTACCTGGATGCCAAAGGCCTCTGGGCCTTGGCTGCATGGGCACCAAAGCCGTCTGCTCCTGGTTATCGACACGGGAGACAAAGACTTGCCGCTCTCCCGGGTAGCTGAAACCGAGCCGAAACAGGCTTCTGTCGGCGCTGACGGTCACAGGGAAGGAGAGACTGTCGCCGGCGTAGGCTTGGGGAGGCTTACGGGCACTGAGTCTCAGTCCCGCTAAGTTGCGGTAACTGTGAATGATGCAGGTGTGAAACACGCTGGCCAATACTATGGCCAGGCCGATCACCAGGTTGTTTTGATAGTTGGTGCCGAACAGAAACAGCAGTAGCACCAGCGCCAGCCAGATAACGCCGAAGCCGCTGGGAAGAATAAAGATGCTTCTGTGACTCAAACGTTGCTCTTTGGCGGCGGGAATACGCCGTGACAACCAGCGGTTGAGCCAGGCAGAGAACAGGGCGGTCACAGAGGCCATCTCGCCGTCACCGAATGGGATTGATGGTGCCGAGTAACCTGGTCGATAACTGCTCGCCCTGAAGTTGGCTCGAATGTCGCAGGCGGTGCTCGGCAACGGCGCCAAACACAGCTTGCACATCTTCGGGCACCAGATATTGACGCCCCTGGATACAGGCCCAGGCTTTGGCTGCCGCCAGCAGCGCCTTGGTGGCTCTGGGGGAAAGGCCATAGCCTTCGTTTTGGCTGCGGGAAGCTTCCACCAGTGCCAGAATATAGTTAAGCAGGGCATCGGAAGCCGCCACCTGTTCGCACTCCTGCTGCAGTTGATCCAGCTCGAGCGCGCTCAAACACTGGGGCAGGGGTTGGTTGCGTTCCTGTCCTTTGAGCATGGCCAACTCGGCATCCTGGCTGGGATAACCAATGGAGAGGCGCATCATAAAGCGGTCCAGCTGGGATTCCGGCAGTGGAAAGGTGCCTGATTGATCGGTGGGGTTCTGGGTGGCGACCACGAAAAAAGGATGCGGCAGTCTGTGGGTTATACCATCGATTGTGATCTGTCGCTCTGCCATCGCCTCGAGTAAGGCACTCTGGGTTTTGGGGCTGGCACGGTTGATTTCGTCGGCCAGCACCATCTGTTTGAAGATAGGGCCGGGGTGGAATACAAACTCAGATTGCTGCTTATCAAAGATGGAAACCCCGAGAATATCCGCCGGCAGCATGTCGCTGGTAAACTGTACCCGCTGATAACTCAGGCCTAAGGTTTGCGCCAGTGCATGGGACAAACTGGTTTTGCCCATACCCGGTAGATCTTCAATCAGCAGGTGGCCGCGAGCCAGAATGCAGGCCAGCGCCAGTCGTATTACCCTGGGCTTGCCTATCAAAACTTGCTCGAGTTGCTGCAGTACCTGGATTATCTGGCTCCTGGACACATTGGCTTCCTTGTTAGATGGTCACTGAAATCAGTTCCGGCTCGGTTTGGATGAACTGAGGTCTGAAGTAGAAACCTTGCACCAAATCCACATCCAACGCCAGTGCCTGAGACAGCTGCTGCTCGGTTTCGATTCCTTCGAGTATAGTTATTTTTTGGCAGGACTTGGCAAAATTAAGCAAGTTTTCCAGAAGCTTAGCCATGAGTGGTACCTGGATGGCACTGAGCCAGTGACGGTCGAGCTTGATGCAGTCTACGGCGGTCAGCAGTTGCAGTGATACCATGGCATGGGGGGCGCCGACATCATCAAGGGCTACGGTAATTCCGCGCCGGTGCAGCTCTTTGAGTAATGTTTGTGCCTTGTCGGCATCGTTGACACAGGTGTTTTCTATCAACTCCACAGTTAAGCCTCCGGTTTGCTGCTGATATTTGTCCAGCGCCTGCATCATGCATTGACAATTGGCGCTGTCCAGCGCGTGAGGATCCAGGTTGACGTTGAGTCTGGGGGTCTTGGGCGCTTGACTGAGTTGCAATAATTTGGCCTGCAACTCTACCGCTGCCAGAGCACGGCTGTCTTTATGCAGCCAGTCGAATACAAGATTAGGTGCCAAGGAGGCGCCTTGGTGATCGTAAAAGCGGGCCAGGGCTTCATAACCCTGAATGGCCAAAGTTCGGGGACAGACAAGCGGCTGATATTCACAGGCAATGTGCCGCGGAGGGGAAAGATCCATGCAGTTATCAACGGAGTTAGCTAAATGAATGCTAATTATTCCCATTATGGTGCCAAGATAACAAGTCAATTTACCCCATTAAAGCATCGAGCGCTGAAAAATACGTCTAGGAACAAGCTCTTTAATATCAAAGCGTTGGGAATTTGACTCAGTGCCAATTCACCGCCGCCTCAATAGCGGCGGCCCAGTTCTGTTTCACTGAACTGTGGCAGAGCTTGCTGTTGACGCAGCTCATAAATCTGCCGATAGGTGAACACCGCCTGTACATAGGCGCGGGTTTCGCTGAAGGGGATGGTTTCGATAAAACTCATCACATCCAGTTTGCCGTCGCTCTGCTTTAGCCAACGCTTTACCCTGTGAGGTCCGGCATTGTAAGCGGCAACGGCCAGTACCCGGTTGTTGTCGAACTGTGCCAGCAGCTTGGTGTAGTAGGCGCTGCCCAGCGGCACATTGATGGCCGGGTTGTACAGACTGCGATTGCCATTGAATGTCAATTTAAACTCTTTTGCGGTTTGCTTGGCGGTGGCCGGCATCAATTGCATCAGACCTCTGGCACCCACTGAAGAAGTTGCATAGGGGTAGAAGGCGCTTTCGCGGCGAGATATAGCGCGAATTTCGTTGACATTGACCTTGAACTCTTTACCGGCTTGGGTAAAGAAATTATCGGCAGCATAGGGAAAACGCATCTCCATATCATTCCAGAGCTTGGCCTGAATACTGGCTTCAACCGCCAACGCGTCCCATCCTTGCTGCTGAGCATAGACCCCATACTGGGCGCGCATCTGTTTGTTGTGGCGGGCGAGCATTTGGCTCCATTCGATTCTGGCATCGACCAGTTTATCCAGTGCCAGCAGTTCAGATACCCGGGCAAGCGCCTTGTCATCAGCGAGTCTTGCCTGCATTTGCGCCTGGGGTTGAGTCGGCACATGTGCCAGGTTGGGGGCTAGGCCTAACTCGGCTGCGGCCCAGAAACCATAAAAATTGCGCTCTTGGCTGAGTGCTTCGAGCATAGCATCGTCCCGGCCATTGACCCTCAGGTGCCAGTAGCGCCAGCGCGCATCGTTGCGGCCTTGATCGCTAAGTAAGGGGAGAAAACGGCGGATATCGGCATCATTTTGCTCGGCAATCGCCCAGCGCAAACGGCGCTCGGTCAGATCGTCAGCCTTGAGCAGCGGCAGCATGGTGTCGATATGATCTCTCAGCCCCTCGTCCTCGACGATAAGCGCTCGCCTGACCAGATAACGGTTTAGTTGCCGCCCCTGGAAGTCGCTGAATCTGCCGGCCTTTTCATACTTGACGTACAAACGCACCGCCTGACGCAGATCTCTACGGGCCAGGCGCTTTAGTCCGGCAGAAACGATATCACTGTAGATGGGGGCATCGCCATCAAACTGATTCATGTGCCTGAGGCGGTTGGGATCTTTATAGACCGCCTGCAGCATTTTGGCCTGATTCTGATGTTGGGTAACTTTGCGTCCCAGATACTGCAGCAGACCGCTTTGTCCGGCGTCAAAGGCCAGCATCATCCGCGACCAGATCAACTCTTGAGTGCGGTGCCCGGCCTTGCTCCAGGCATTGAACAGGGGATCGCACTCCTTGGGACGGGAGCGACCATAGAGCCAGAGTTGACGGGCACCGTCCCAGGCTAGCTGTTTATTCCCTTGGCCAAGCTGGGCCCGGTAAAAGTAACATTGCAGCTCAGTGGCTCTGGGCAGTTCCGGGGAAATGGCCAGAAAATCCTGCCAGCGTTTGTCGCCGCCGGCTCGCAGCAGATACCTGTGACGAGCGCTGCCATGCAGGGGCGAATGCTCAAATTTGTCTATTGCCTTTTGTGCCTCTGGGCCTGCAAGCGCCATTATGTCATCCAGTTCGGCGTGAAAATCCAGATAGATATTGAGCGGGTAATCCTTGAGTTGGGCCCTGAGCTTGCGATACTCGTCAAGTTGGCCTTTATCCAGCGCCTCTCTGGCCTTTAGGTAATTTTGGCGTTGTTGTTCCAAAGAGGTAGGCGCCTTGGCCGCATGGCTTATCCCGGGAAACAGTATCCAAGGGGTGGATATTGTCACTGCACTCAAGGCAACGCTGCCGGCGAGGGCTATTCGGGTCAAGGCTTTGCGCATCTAAAACTCCTTGTTGATGGCCTGTTTCACTTGAGAGGCTGAATTCAGGAGGTTAGTTCGCCGTCCTTCTCTGTATTTTCTATGGCATTAACCTCCTTGCCTATTGGCAAGGGCGTTTCTGTCATCGCCTTTTCAAGTAATTGTTTATCCAGTTGTTTACTGGTTTCAACGCCCAACTGTTGCATCTGGTGAGCCTGGCGGACAAGGTTACCCCTGCCGGTAGCCAGTTTATTCATGGCGCCGTTGAAACACTTCTCTGCATTGTCCAGCGCGCGCCCGAGTTTGTCCATATCTTCCAGATAGCCACAGAGTTTATCGTAAATTTTACCGGCTTGCTTGGCGATCCTTTGGGCGTGTTGGTTTTGGTATTCGTAGCGCCAGATGTTATTGATGGTGCGCAGTGCTACCAAAAGATTGGTTGGGCTGACGAGCATGATGTTGTTTTCGAGCGCGAAATTCACCAGCTGCGGCTCTTGTTCCAGTGCCAGCAGGAAGGCGGGTTCCACCGGAATAAACATCAATACATAATCCAGGCTCTTGATGCCGTGCAGTTGCTGGTAGTCCTTTTGGCTCAGGCCTTTGATATGGCCGCGAATAGAGTTGATATGTTCACGCAGCGCCAGGGAGCGCTCTTCATCGGTTTCGGCATTGTAGTAGCGCTCATAGGCCAGCAGTGACATTTTGGCATCTATTACCACATCCTTATTGGCCGGCAGGTGGACTATGACATCGGGTTTAAAGCGCTTGCCGGCATCATTTTTCAGATCCTGCTGCACGTCATACTCATGTCCTTGTCTGAGACCACTTTCCTGCAGTACCCGCTCCAGGATCACTTCGCCCCAGTTGCCTTGCTGTTTGTTGTCGCCCTTGAGCGCTTTGGTGAGATTGACCGCATCCTGACTCATGCGCAGGTTGAGCTGCTTGAGATCTTCCAGTTGGTGTTTCAATGATGAACGTTCACTCTGCTCCTGTGAGTAGGATTCATGAATTTGCCTTCTGAAACCTTCAAGTTGTTGTTTCAGTGGTCCGAGAACACCATCGAGCTGCGATAGGTTTTGGGATTTTAGTCTTTCACTTCTGTCTTCAAAAATCTTGTTGGCGAGATTTTCAAACTGCTCTTTTAAGCGGGCTTCACTGCGCTCAAGCAGTTCGATTTTATCGTTGAGCGCCTGTTGCTCGGCGTCGAAGCGAGCGCTGATTGTCTGCTGCATGGCATTGGACTTTGACAGGTTTAACTGAGTTTCCAACTGCTTGCGCTGAGCATCCTTGAGTTGCTGTTCAAGGTCGGGCACCCGCTCGGCAATGGCTTCTGCTTTACCGAGTTGGGACACCAGCCATTCGGCTTTTTCCTGGCTGCTGCCAAGTTGTTCGTTGAGTTCGCTGCATCTTTGTTCATGTTGCAGCACTAACTGGTCTTTAATCTGTTGCCAACGGCCGCGGGTCATGCGCTGATTAAAGAGGGCGCCAAGCAAGATACCCAGCAGTAATAGGGCCGCGGCGGCAATGAGTTGAGGCGCGGAAATTGTAGTGGCCAAGTCCATATCATGTCCCTTGAGTGCAAAAAAGAGGAGCGGAAAACCCGAATAGAGTCGCAGAATGAGTCAGGGCCTTCAAGGGCTAGGGCGTGTAGACTCAGGATAAATGGCTAAGAGTTGCCCATTTTGTACCTCTTGTCAGTCAAGGTTCAGCCAATGGAGTTGCAGGAATTATTCCAGCAGGAAATTTTTCTTTGCCTGCCTGGGTCTTATAAACTGAATTGACTGCAGCTATTGAGAGGTCACTGTGAGCAATAAAAAATTTAAACTAGGGATTGGCAGGCAAATGCTCTGGGAGTTGCCGGCAACTGAAGTCACGCCGGAAGCCGTATTTCGCGATCGGCGCAACATAGTCAAGGCACTGGGACTCGGCGCTATAGGTGCCAGTATTCCCGGCCATGTTCAGGCCGGCTTGTTTGATCTTTTTGGTGAAAAGCGTGAGAGCGAGGCATTTGTCACCTCAAATCTCAACTATCGCAGCAACCCGGATTTTCAATTACCTGGGAGCCTGACACCCCTTGACAAGGTGATCCGCCATAACAACTTTTACGAGTTTGGCACCGGCAAACAAGATCCCTTCGAAAATAGTCAGAGCCTCAAGGTCAATCCCTGGGTGCTTAAAATCGAAGGCGAGGTCGAGCGCCCCTTAACGCTGGATTATGACGACCTGCTCAAGTTGCTTCCCCTGGAGGAGCGCCACTATCGTTTGCGCTGTGTCGAGGCCTGGTCCATGGTGATCCCCTGGGTTGGCTTTCCGCTGGCGGCTTTGCTGGCCAGGGCCGGAGTCAAATCCTCTGCGACTCATGTGGCCTTTGAAACCCTGTTTGATCCCGAGCAGATGCCGGGGCAACGCAATCGCTTGATGGGCGGCGGCATTCATTATCCCTATGTGGAGGGATTAAGACTCGATGAGGCGATGAACGAGTTGAGCTTCCTGTCGGTCGGCCTCTATGGCAAGACGCTGCCGCCGCAAAATGGGGCTCCTGTGCGTTTGGTGGTGCCCTGGAAATATGGTTTCAAGAGCATTAAATCTATCGTGAAAATTAGGCTTTTGGACAAACAGCCGCCGACCAGTTGGCATCAACTGGCACCCCATGAATACGGTTTTTATGCCAATGTGAACCCAGGAGTGGATCACCCTCGTTGGTCACAGGCGACAGAGCGGCGGATTGCCGAAGGCGGGATCTTCTCTGCCAAACGGATCCCGACCCAGATGTTCAACGGCTATGGTGAGCAGGTCGCGCATCTGTACCGGGATCTGGATTTAAGGAAATACTATTGATGCGTCTAGCTCCCAAGCAACTGCCTTGGTTAAAGGCGTTGCTGCATCTGGCCGCCGGTTTGCCCCTGCTTTATTTGGTCCTGCAAGTGGTGACAGACAGGGCCGGTGGCGATCCTGTGCAATATATTATCCATTTCACCGGCAAGGGGGCGCTCAATGCTTTGGTGGCCACTTTGTTGGTATCGCCAGTTGCCAGAAAATTCAAATTGGGGTTGTTGATGCAGACTCGGCGTTTGCTCGGACTCTGGATATTTGCCTGGGCCTGCTTGCATATTCTCAGCTATTTCAGCCTGGATCTGCTGTTTGCCTGGGAGCTGCTATTCAGTGAAATTATCAAGCGCCCCTATATTTTAGTGGGGGCCAGCGCCTGGTTGTTGCTAGCTGCGCTGGCGCTGACCTCGTTCAAGGCATTGCAGCGCCGGATGGGGCGGCGTTGGCAGCAATTGCACTACAGTATTTATGCCATTGCCCTGTTGGTACCTGTGCATTATTACTGGTCGGTGAAGTCTGAAGTCATTGAGCCCAGCCTTTACCTTGCTGCCATGTTGCTGTTGTTGGCGATAAGACTGCCGAGGTTCAGCTGGTTTAGGCGCCTCTGGCCGACAGTTTGAAGTTCAGGCGTGTGTGGCCGGGCAAGTCAGGCATCGGCACTGGGTGAGGCAAAGCTGTAGCGCTTCTTTAGTGCCAGTTCCATGGAAGCCTGAGGTTGTGCCTGCTTGGCCTGATACATGGCACTGTCGGCAGCGCCGATGAGTTCGGCCAGGGTGTCGCCATGTTCGGGATAGAGACTGATGCCGGTACTCAGGCCAACCTGAAGTTGTTGCCCTTGCCAAGGGATATCGGCACCCAAGGCATGAATCTTTTCCAACACGGCACAGACTTCTTCGCGGCTATTTATCGGCTCCAGCCAGATGATAAATTCATCGCCGCCGATACGGGCCACCAAATCCGAGCGTCTTAATGTCTCCTTCAGCCTTTTGGCAATTTCCACCAGCACTGCGTCACCGGCGCTGTGGCCAAAATTGTCGTTGATGGGTTTGAATTTATCCAGATCAATGAATAGCAACGCAGCCTTAAGCTGTTGACGTTGGCAACGTACTATGGCGTGTTCCAGTTCAGTGGTGGCGGCGCCGCGATTGAGCGCGCCGGTGAGATCGTCATGATCTGCCAGATATCGCAACCTGTCTTGCTGTAGTTGCAACTGCTGGGTTTGCACTTCTACCTCTAATTGCAATTGCTCTTTTCGTTCGGTTGCTTCCATCAATGCCTGTTTCATATTGTTGAATTCATGGGCCAGTTCAGAGAGTTCATCTTGTTGTTCCAGCCTGATACGGCTATGAAGATCGCCCTTGGCCAGATCGCGTATGCCGCGTTTTAAACTGCCCAAATGGCGCCGAAAACGTTTCAGAGTATGCAGGGTAAAGCCTGTCACCAACAGGGCAATGGCCAGCAGCAGGGCACCGTTGAGATAGAGATGGCTGAGCTGCAGCACACGGGCTCTGTCCATAGTGTGATGTTGAAAGCGAAACAGATCTTCGCTCATGGATTGAATGCTCATATTGTATCTTGACAGCAACATACTACTGACCAACTGATCATCTGCTATCAGAGACAGCTTGGGCAGAGAATGCTCCAATAGGGTGCTGATGTTGTTGCTTTGGCGTTTGAGGTTAGCCAATAGCTGTTGTTGCTGTTCATCATCGACCTGAGTGGTAGTCAAGAGGGCGTTTAGGCGCAGCAGATCCCTTTGGGTGTTTTCCACAGCTTGGGTGTCCCGGTATTGTTGCAGCAGCCATAAGTTGGACCTGAGCAGATCCAGGTGTAGTTGCAGTTCAACCAGTTTGTGCATCTGTTGAAACGTCTGCTGGGAGAAATGACGTTGTTGCAACAGTGACAGCGCCAGTACCAGTGTCAGGGTGATGCAGAGAATGACCAGAATGCTGAGGCGGCTGGATAATTTCATCTCTGTTCCACCAATGACATATGTTGTATCTGATCCAGTGCTTTGGGAGCGATAACATTTCTGAAGTCGGGCAACTGCTGGGCTTCTATGGTGCCGCTGGTCATGGCCCAGCGAGCCTGTGATTGCAGATTACTGAGCAGGCTATTACCCAATGACAGACGAAACAGATAGTCCGGCCATAGAGCGACGACTTCTTCAGTGGGTAGGTGCAGATATTCGGCAACCAACTGACGGGCTTCCTGTGGATGCAGGACGATAAATTCACTGGCGAGTTTCAGCGCCTTAAGGATCCGAACATGGTGTTCGTAGTGCGTCTGATTGTCGCCCTTACGACTGATGAGATTAAAAGACAGGCTATACAAACCGCGACTGGGAAATTCGTTTATCTTGCCTGGTTGATGTTGCAATAGCTGAAATCCGTATGGCTCCCAAACCGAAATTGCATCCACATCGCCTGCAAGCAGCGCCGACGCCAAAGCTGACGGGCGGATATCCACCCGAACCGGCGCCAAGGACGGGTGTCCGGCTATGTTGAGTATGGTATCAAGAAAATACTCGCTGGCGCTGCCGGCGACGATGCCAACGCGCTTACCATCCAGCTGGGTCGGAGTGGTGATACCGCTCTTATGTAGGGTTAACAGTTTGATATCGTTATCCGATTCGGCAAAGCTTGCCAGCACGGTGAAGTCGGTTCGCTTGAAGCTATTAAACATCACTACGGATTCAGAGCTGGTGGCCAGATCAGCCCTGTTATTGAGCAGAGCTTCGAAGCAAAGATCGCCTCCTTGAAGTGGTTGCAGCACTACATAGACGCCTTCGCGGGCAAAGAGTTCGAGCTTGTCGGCAATAATGACAGGAGCTGAAAGCAGTGAGGTGGATACGGCGATGCGAACCGGAGTCTGGTTGAGCAAAATTGGGGAGTTTGGCTGTCTGGGTATGCTGAGCCAGATAAACAAGAATAGCAATAGAGCCAAAGGCACTAGCATTTTTCCCATGGTTATTGCTGTCCTCCATTCGTCATAGTCTGAAGCCCTGGTTTTGTTCAATCAGGTGATTTCAAGTTTCTTAAGTGTAGTGCAAACAGAAGGGCGTGTTATAAAAAGGCTCATATTTTTCATGGGATTATTTGTGGTATTCGGTTGGAAAGTGAAACCGATCGCGGAAGACAGTTATTTCTTTGGTTAAGTGTAGTAAGCGAACAATAACGCGATGGAATTCAAAAAGTGAAATAAGTTGTGAAATATTATTTGGGTTGATAACGCACATCCTTGTCCCATAAAAAGAGAGGCACAGATATTGTCTGCGCCTCTCTGATATCGAACAACTCTGGTATATCGAACAATATTGTAATCGATATTAAACTCACATCCTTACTTACTACCCTGATTGGCCATATAGACCAATACTTCATCATAGGACATGTTGAGTTCGCGGGATAAATTGATGACCTTGGTCTTAAAGGTTTGTACTTGCTCCTGTTTATGCAAGTTGTTTTGCGTATCTTCAACCAATTCATTGACCGCTTCCTGAAGAAGCTTCAGACGCCTAAGGCTAAAGTCCAAAGACTTCAAATAGCGGGTCATCTGCTGTTTGTTTCTGGCTTGCTCAAGATCCGTTGAGTGTTTTTTTTCATATCCATATGCATCGAGTGCCGCAATAGCACTCTGCAAATCGAGATCTTTTGTCATGTATGTTCACTTAAAACGAAGTTTTGCCCGAAAGGGGGGACAGGATAAAGGGATCGCAAAGCTGTCACCTATAATAGTCTATAGTATATTTCTGAAATTACTCAAGCATTTCACCGTTTATTGGATGAGATAAATCTGGAGACAGCTGTTCTGCTATCATGGAACTTGTGGTGACAGGATAAGGGCGTTAACCTAGAAAGCAGTATTTGCACGGAGGCCTCTATGCTGGATTTGTTACCGGATCTCTTTGATCATTATGAAAATGATCTCACGTTGCTGCCATCTGTCTTTCGTCAGTTTGGTGGCAAATCGATTTTTTGGGGCGAAATCGTTACCGTCAGGTGTTTCGAGGATAATTCCAAGGTGAAACAGCTGTTGGCAACCGATGGTACGGGTAAAGTACTGTTGGTGGACGGTGGCGCTTCTACCGCCAAGGCCCTTATGGGGGATCTCATTGCCCAGAGTGCTGTTGACCATGGTTGGCAGGGAGTGGTGATCTACGGCGCTGTGCGTGATGTTGCCACCTTGGCAACTATGCCGCTAGGGGTAAAGGCTCTGGCGCCAGTCCCCATTAAAACCGAGCGCAAGGGAGCAGGAGAAATAAACTGTGCACTTTACATCGGAGATGTGCATATAACCCCCGGAATGATGCTTTATGCTGACGATAATGGCATCGCAATTAGTCAAAATCCCCTGAATATGGCCTTTATCAGTTGAACAAGCGCCTTAGTCCTTATTGTTGAACAAGGAAACTATTATGAAAGTGGTTAAGTGGATACTGGGTATTTTCGCGGTATTGTTTCTCGGTCTGGTTCTGTATTTGACCTTGTTGTTTGATCCCAACGACTTTAAACCTCAGATTGTCGATGCGGTAAAAAAACAGACAGGGCGTGAATTGGTCATCAGTCAAGATCTCAACTGGACTTTTTTCCCGACTCTGGGAATTGAATTGGGCGGTATCAGCCTGAGTAACCCTGATGGATTTGATGAAAAACAGATGTTGGCGGTCAACCAGGTTGTCGCTGAAGTGGCCTTGATGCCACTGTTTCGTAAAGAAGTGGAAATTGCCCAATTAAACCTCGATGGTTTGAAACTGGATCTCATTACCCAGAAGGACGGCCGTACCAGTCTGGATGGGCTCAGTGGTGACACAGGTACGGCCAAAGAGCAACCCAAGGATACCGAAGGCAGTGCTCAGGGGCTGGCCAGTCTCAATATAGGCGGCATCAATATCACCAATACCCAAATTCATCTGCTCGACAAGCGCAGTGGCAGTGACCAAACCTTTGTACTTGAGTCCCTGACCCTGGGCGAGTTTTCGCTGGGTAAATTTGCCCCTCTGGCCTATAAGTTCAGCGGCAGCATGCCGGAGATGAAAATTGTCAGCGAGGGTAAAGGGCAATTGAAAATCTCAGCGGACATGAAGCAGTTGGAGATCACCGGCTTTGCCATTGACAATCGTGTCGAAGGCAAGAGTATGCCCGGCGGTAAGTTGAGCGCCGCTCTGAATGCTGATGTGAAATTGGATCTCAATCGTCAAAATGCCGAGTTGGTATTGAGTAGCCTCAAGGTGGCTGATATTGAAGGCAAAGGGGATCTCAAAGTGGCTTTCGGCGGCAAGATACCGGATGTGAAAGCCAACTTGGCTTTGGGAGAAATTGATCTCGACAAGTTGCTGCCGGCCAGTGAGGAAGGCAAAGCCGCAGCCAAAACCACTGAATCGGCAACGGCCGCCAAGGCCAGCAGTGAACCTGACTTGAGTGCAATGAAGCAGGTCAACTTCGCCATGGATTTAACGGTTAAGGCCATTAAAGTTGCCGGTTTGACCACTGAAAACTGGCAGATGGATCTGGTACTGAACAATGGCGTGCTGAATATGAAGCAGCTCAGTGCTGACTTGTATCAGGGCAAACTGATGACCAAGGCACAGCTTGACGGTCGCAATAAGGTTGCCAGCTACAATTTTGATACTCAGCTCAATGGCGTCAAAATTCAACCTTTACTCAAGGATGCGGCCGACTTGAAAATTCTGGCCGGGGCCACCGCTTTTAATGTCAAAGGTAAAGGCAAGAGCCTAATTCCGGATAACATCAAGCAGAACCTGGACGCCAACGGCAAGTTTGAAATCAGCGATGGTGCGCTCTATGGGGTGAATATCCCTTATATGATCCGCAGTGCCCAAGCCAAGCTTAAAGGTGATTTGTCGGCTCAGGAAGAGGGCGAACGCAAGACAGATTTCTCCAGCCTGACCGGCAGTTTCAGTCTGAAAAATGGTCTGGCCAATAACCCGGATCTCGCTATGGCATCACCACTCATTCGTTTGGCGGGTGCAGGTAGTGCCAACCTTATCAGTGAGCAGCTGGACTATAAGCTGAAAACCTCAGTAGTCGGCAGCCTCAAGGGCCAGGGCGGTGAAGGCAAGAATGATCTGGCCGGTGTCGAAATTCCGCTGATGATTTCCGGTTCATTCCAGGAACCCAAATTTGCACTCGATACTCAGGCGCTGTTTGATTCCAAGCTCAAGGAAGAGACCGAGAAGGTGAAAGACAAGCTTAAAGACAGCATCTTCAAAAAACTTGGAGGAGGTAATTGATGCGCGCCGTTTTGCCTTTGCTAGCGGTCTTGGCACTCGCTGGTTGCAGCGGCTCCAATGCCGCAACTACTCAGCCTGTGCCTCAAAAGAGCCCGACAGGGATGGAGGAACTCAGAATGCCGACACTGCACTTTGGTACCATCAAGAAAGCGCCTACACCGGCACTGTTTGAAGGTAAGCTGACGTTTAGCGATGTGGTTGATAAGCAACCTTTGCAGGTGATGTTGGAGATCCACAATCCCAAAGAATACGCGATTGGGATCCGCTTCAATTCTGGGATGACAGCTGATCTTTGGTTGGTGGATGATAAGGAACAGCGAGTCTGGGCTTGGTCAGACGAAATGATGTTCACTCAAGCAATCAGAGATACCAGCGTCAAGCCGGGGCAGACACTGAAGGTGATGTTCAAGGTGCCAGCCAAGGCGCTTGAGCGTATTGGTCCTGAGGGGTACAGTTTCCAGGCACGTTTTGAAGGTAAACCTCTGGAATCCAGTATGGCCGCTATGGCTATGTTGGAAGTGCCAGTGGCCAGGCGCTGATCCCCTAGGATAAATCAAATGCAGCTCTGGCAAAGCTGAAACTGAAATCCAAAATCCGATGATACAGACTCATCGGATTTTTTATGGGTGTTGTCGGCCGTTCTCCAAAGTTGCTTTTTACTGAAACCATCATTAAATAGCTTTTTGAGTGGCCTGCAAACAGCGCTTGGCAGAGGGAATTGTATTGGCAATGACCAGATAATAAAATGCCGTCTCTTTACAGAAACGGCATTATTTACATTGGTTTGCCCTTTAATCAGGGGCGTTCCGGCAGTGTCACATTGAGTTCGAGTACCGACAGGTTGTCATCGTTCTGATCCAACTGCACAGATACTTGCTCTTCAGAGATGTGCACATACTTGCGGATCACTTCAATTATCTCCTGCTTCATCTGCGGAAAGTAATCCGGTGCCCCGCGCTCACCGCGTTGATGGGCAACGATGATCTGCAAACGTTCCTTGGCAGTTGCCGCGGTGCTGCTTTTCTTGCTGCTTCTGAAATAATCGAGTAATGACATAATTTAGCTACCAAATATTCGTTTAAGGAATCCTTTCTTTTCTTCCGCGACAAAGCGTAGCGGAAGCTCTTCACCCAGCAGACGAGCCACAGTATCCTCATAGGCCTGCCCTGCATCGCTGTCATGATCTATGATCACCGGCACACCAGAGTTGGAAGCCTTGAGCACTGCCTGGGACTCAGGAATAACTCCAAGCAGATCTATTGCCAGGATCTCCTGCACATCTTCCACACTGAGCATTTCGCCGGTTTTCACCCTGGCAGGGGAGTAGCGGGTCAGCAGCAGATACTCCTTGATAGGCTCAAGCCCTTGTTCGGCACGGCGGCTACGGCTTTGCAGCATGCCTAGAATTCTGTCTGAATCCCTGACCGAACTGACCTCAGGGTTGGTTGTTACTATGGCTATATCGGCAAAATAGAGTGCCATCATAGCGCCGGTTTCGATACCTGCAGGGGAGTCACAGATGATGTAATCAAAGTCTTTGCTCAAATCATCGAGTACCTTGCCGACACCTTCCCGGGTCAGGGCATCCTTGTCCCGGGTTTGGGATGCAGGTAAAACGAACAGTTTATTGCAGCGCTTATCTTTGATAAGTGTTTGATTTAGATTGGATTCACCATTGATGACATTGACAAAGTCGTAAACAACCCTGCGTTCACAGCCCATGACCAAATCCAGATTTCGAAGGCCAATATCAAAATCGATAACGACAGTCTTATGTCCTTTGAGCGCCAAGCCGGTGGCGATAGCCGCGCTCGATGTGGTCTTGCCCACACCGCCTTTACCTGAGGTGACAACAATAATTTGTGCCATGTTCTATTTTATCCTTTCCATCTGCCTTATCCGGGCAGCGATTCAACGATTAATGACTCACCGCTGAGCCTGATACAACCACTCTTGGCGGTACAGTGTTGCTGCAGGTTTTCAGTCAACCAGTACTGTCCCGCAATCGAAACCAGTTCAGCTTCCATGGACTGGGCCAGGATCACGGCATGCTTATCGCCGTTGGCTCCCGCCATAGCTTTACCACGCAGTGCCCCGTATACATGAATGCTACCATCAGCAATGACTTCAGCGCCATTCCCTACTGCACCAAAAACGATTAAATCACCGTCTTTGGCGTAGATTTGTTGCCCTGAACGCACGTTTTGTTTGACGATCTTGGTGACCCTCGGGGGAGGCGGTGGCAGTTCGGATTGCTTTCCCGCCTTGATACTGGCTAACCCCTGGGCTTTGGCGGTTTCATTGAGATCCTTATCGGCTGCAGTTACCCCAACTATCACCAACTGTCTGTCGGTCAGTCCCTGGCGCAGTCCTTGGAGATCTATATCTGTGCCATTAACTTGACTCAGGTTTAGCACCAATGGAGCATTAATAAAAAACTGCGGAGCCTGGGCGAGCTTGCCATCGAGCTCTTTGAAAAGGGCGTCCAGATCAGGGGTGTTGATGTGAAGTACAGAGAGCGTAAAAGAAGAGCCTTTTAGCTCTAGACTAGGTTTTGGCATCCCGGCATCATTCTCCAGAAAATGAGCAGTCAGATTGCGTGACAGCGTTATATTCCAAGGCGTCCATGTTATAGTGTGCCCCGATAAGTGGCAAGTTTGAACCCATGGAAATTGATACAATTATGATCTGTGCTGTCTATAAAAGCCTGAAAAAAGCCGACACCTATTTATTCGTCAACAAGAAAGATCAGTTTGATGATGTACCTGCACCCTTGATGCAGGTATTTGGACCACCACAATTGGTCATGTTGTTACCGTTGCAAAAGAGGCGGCAACTGGGCATCGCTGATATTAACAAGGTAAAAGCAGAACTGGCGGAAAAGGGCTATTATTTGCAATTACCGCCGCCTCCGGTGGATATGCTGAAGGAGCTGAGACTTAGCAAGGGCCTGGATGATCACTCTGCTTAAGGAATAACGCATTTTATGGATAGACTTTCCCTGGTGTTTATTTCGCTGCTGGGCGCGTCGCTGACCAAGGTCTGCGTGGCCACCGAGGGCAGTTTCGAGCAGTATCTTGATATATTAAAACAGGACGCGGCAGCGAAAGGGATAGATCAATTCACCTTGAATAAGGCCTTCAGTCAAATAAAGCTGTTTAAAAAGGCCTCAAATGATGACAAGGCCATTCCAAAGCCTCCACAGGATTTGGAACATTATATCCCTCGGATTATCAATGAAGAGATGGTGGTCAAGGGACGGGTATTGGCTGAAGAGTATCGGCCGCTGTTGCTTGGGCTGGGAAAACAATACCGGGTGCAACCCAGGTTTATTCTGGCCCTTTGGGGACTCGAGTCGGATTTTGGCAATCAGCAGGGTAGTTATCCTGTGCTGTCTGTGACAGCGTCACTGGCCTATGAGGGGCAAGAGGCTTATCGCAAAGAGTTCATCTCGGCACTGAAAATTCTCGCGTCACAATCGGTCGACTTTAACGAGCTTAAGGGCTCGAGTACCGGCGCAATGGGGCCTTTGGGGCTGATGCCAAGTACCTACCTTCAATATGGCAGCGACGGCGATGGCGACGGCAAGGTCGATATCTGGAATAGTTTTGCTGATGGTTTGGCATCTGTGGCTAACTATTTGCGGCAAGCAGGCTGGGATGACACGCAAACCTGGGGACGTCAGGTTAAAGCACCCGAGTCGATAAAGAATGACCAATTGGGTGTAGGTTATCAGGCGAGTTTCAGTCACTGGCAGAAGTTGGGCGTTCGTCGTTACGATGGTGGTGATCTACCAGGCCGAACTGATATGCAGGTGTCACTGATCATGCCTGATGGCAAACGTGGTCGTCACTATCTCGTGTATCAGAATTATCGCGCCTTGCGAAGCTGGCAGGATTCAGATTATTTCGCTTTGGCAGCGGCCTATCTTTCCGAACGGATCAAGTATCCATCCTCAAAATAGTGTAAAATAGCGGTTACGCAAGTTTTCAAGAACGAATCAACAAGTTTATGTCCTTCTGGTTAACCAAGACCCTGGCCGAAATGACTCCCGATGAATGGGAGTCTCTCTGTGATGGCTGTGGCAAATGCTGTCTCAACAAGCTCATTGATGATGAAACCGATGAACTCTACTATACCAATGCGGCTTGTAAGTTATTGTCTGATAAAGATTGCAGCTGTATTCATTATGAAAAGCGCTTTGAATTTGTTCCCCAATGTACTGCGGTGACGGCGAATAATATCGGGGAGCTGGACTGGCTACCGGATAGTTGTGCTTACCGGCGTTTGTATCAGGGACGACCATTACCCGCCTGGCATCCGCTTTTGACCGGTTCCAAGAATGCTATGCATGAAGTGGGGATGTCGGTGAAAGATAAGACATTGAGTGAAACTAAAGTCAGGGATCTGGAAGATCATATTGTGCTTTGGCCGCTGAAAGATTTGGATTAATACTATTTATATAAAAAAGCCAAACAAATCATGTTTGGCTTTTTTATATTTAGAAAACCTGAAAGCTTGATTGTGGAAGCAATCAGTTGCGTCTTTTGCTCAGAATTGGCATAGCGTAGAGCAGTAGTGCCAAGAGGTAGGTGGCAAAAGCAACAATCATCCACTGCGACATAGTGATGCCGATAAAGCTCCAGGGAATATCGGTGCACATGCCTGTTGGCATAAATACCGAAGGGAGCCATTCATGCAGTGGCATCCAGGAAGGGAAGTCCGGCAGAAATGAGCAAGTGGAAAAGGGTGAAGGGTTTTGCTGCATATCATTGAGTTCAATGGCTAACCTCAGTCCCCAACTGGCGCTAAACCCCCATAGCAAGGCGGCAAGCAGTCGTACGGTACGTATTCCCGGCGCCAGAAAACCTATGATGCCGGCCAGCAGTAAACCCAACACCGCCAGGCGCTGGTAGATACACATAACGCAAGGCTCGAGTTGCATTACGTGCTGAAAGTACAGTGCAGCAAGCTCCAGAGACAGGGCGCTGAGCGCCAGAACTCCCCAAGCTATGCGGGAGTGGGCGAAACGTATCATTGCAGTCAAATCTATTCTCCATTGATGACCATCAGTCCGGGGGGAGGTGGGATAATTCCTAAGATGGGTGCCAACCCCATAAAAAAACGCCCACCAAGGGGCGTTTTTTGGACTCTACTGAAACCCAAAGGTTCAGTCAATAATCGACTAATGACCTACAGCAGCACCTTTACCCAGCACTTCTTGAGCGCTGTGGTGCAGGATCATACCTGAGTCGTAGAAGTATTGGGTCATCTGCTCCAGGAAGCCTAACTCAATGGTCAGTACACCAACAATAGACAGTACGATAGTGTATGGCAGGGCCATCCAAACCATACGGCCATATGAGAGACGGATGAGCGGAGCCAGAGCTGAGGTCAGCAGGAACAGGAAGGCCGCCTGACCGTTAGGAGTCGCTACAGAGGGCAGGTTGGTCCCAGTGTTGATGGCAACGGCAAGCAGGTCAAACTGATCGCGGGTGATCTGGCCATCAATCAGCGCGGCTTTCACCTCGTTGATATAGACAGTACCCACAAACACGTTATCGCTGACCATGGACAACAAGCCGTTGGCCACATAGAAGATAACCAACTGCATATTGCCTTCAAAGCCGAGAGCCCATTGGATGACAGGGGCAAACAGGCCTTGATCGATAATCACACCCACAATGGCGAAGAATACCGCCAGCAGTGCGGTAAATGGCAGGGCTTCTTCAAAGGCTTTACCCAGGGCGTGTTCATCGGTAATACCGTTGAAGGCCGTGGTCAGAATTATCACTGACAGACCGATGAGACCAACTGATGCCAGGTGGAACGCCAGACCGACAATCAGCCAAATACCAACCAGAGCTTGGATAACCAGCTTCATCTTATCTTTACTGGTTCTGTGGGCATCTTCGTGGGCCGCAAATTCCACCAGAATTTTGTGCACAGCCTCAGGCAGTTGGGCGCCATAACCACAGATGCGGAATTTTTCTACCAGCATACAGGTAATGATACCGGCAAAGAATACTGGCACAGTCACAGGCGACATCCGCAGGGCGAATTCGGAGAATTGCCAATTGGCCTGAGCGGCTATGATCAGGTTTTGTGGCTCACCCACCATGGTGCACACGCCACCGAGGGCAGTACCAACCCCGGCATGCATCAAGAGGTTACGCAGGAAACCACGAAAGGCCTCCAATTCTTGGGCATTGAGTTGTTCACTACCATCCGAGGTGTGGTCATGATCGGCGCTGAAGTCTTTACCGGACGCCACTTTATGGTAAATGGAGTAGAAGCCTATTGCCACGGCAATGATCACTGCGATAACCGTCAAGGCATCGAGGAACGCCGACAGGAAGGCAGAGGCGACACAGAACATCAAGGATACAACTATTTTGGAACGTACCTTGGTGATCATCTTGGTAAATACATAAAGCAGTAACTGCTTCATGAAGTAGATACCGGCCACCATAAATACCAACAATAGTAATACTTCGAGGTTGGCCTCAATCTCGTGTAACACTTGGCTGGGGCTGGTCATTCCGATGAATACGGCCTCAATCGCCAATAAACCGCCTGGTTGCAGAGGATAGCACTTAAGTGCCATGGCCAGAGTGAAGATAAACTGCACGACCAAAAACCAGCCCGCAACAAAGGGATTGATACTGAAGAGTATCGGGTTGATGACAAGAAAAATCAGTATTGCAAGCTTGTACCACTTGGGTGAGTTACCCAAGAAGTTACTCATAAAAGCCTGAATCGGTGTAGCAGGCATGTCTTCCTCTCTAATCTGTTATAAGTGGTTGTAACGTCATTGTTTGACGAACGGTAAAATTTGCGTAGTTCAGTCTAGCCTAAAGATAAACTCAATGTAATGATTAGGGTATACAGGGATTTCAAAAAGCGGATCTCGAGCGCAAAATTCAGTGACTGCTGATTTGAACTTGGTCACTTTTATAGCAATTATTGAGAACTCTACAGGGCTGGATTTCCCATTTGTGATCTGATGGTTTTCATTTTTCGTCGCTCTGGTATGATCTGTGGCCAGAATAATGCTAACAATCGGAAAACCGGGCTGATGATAATCAATGCCAAAGGACCTGCAAGTTTTGCAGAGAAATATATAGTGCGTTCAATCTGGGAAAATAAGTTTCCCCCCGGCTCCATACTTCCTGCGGAACGGGAATTATCAGAGCTTATTGGCGTTACCCGCACGACTTTAAGAGAAGTGTTACAGCGTTTGGCCCGCGACGGTTGGTTGACTATTCAGCATGGCAAACCCACCCGAGTGAATAATTTCTGGGAAACCTCAGGACTTAACATTTTGGAGACGATTGCCGATCTCAACCCGGAAGGTTTTCCTGTACTGGTTGATCAGCTCTTGTCCGCCAGAACCAATGTCAGTGCCATCTATTTTCGTGGAGCGCTACGGCATAACCCGGATACTGCGGTCGAGGCACTGTCTAAAATCCATGATCTGGAAGATGAAGCAGAGGCTTATGCCGAGTTTGACTACCAGTTGCATCACACCCTAGCGTTTTCATCGGGGAACCCTCTGTATGTGCTTATCCTAAACGGGTTCAAAGGGTTGTATGCCAGAGTCGGACGCTACTATTTCAGTAGCTCCGAGGCTCGGGCCTTGGCATTGGCTTTCTATCAAAAACTTGAAACCCTGGCCAAGGACAAAAATTATACTCAAGTACCGGCCTTGATGCGATCTTATGGTATTGATAGCGGCATCATGTGGCAAAAATTACGTGATGCTATGCCGTTGGAAATGGCTCAGGATAACCAATAAATATTTAAAGAAAGTGCGAATAAGCCCCATGTATGCACTGCTTGCAGGGCTGGATGCAAGCAGTGCAAGCAGCAAATGGCCTATCCTTTTCCCTAAGTTTGGGTTCCTGTAAACACTTGCTATGTTACTTGTCTGATATGATAAGTGACCTTTGTTAACTCAGGGTGCTTGGTTAAATACTTTGAGTTAATATCAACTTCTCAATATACAGCTTATGTTTTAGCTCATTGATTCTAAAGGAATAACCAGCCTTATATGGCTGTATTTGTCATCATCGACGCTTATGGTCATCTCCCCAAGCAACTTTAATCTAACGTAATCTTGCAAGTTGACAAGGGAATCTGTTGCGCTGTGTTCTTTCGCTACATGCTCAGGATTTGTTTCCCTTCTGTTGGTTAGCCTAGTCTCGAAATGATGTTCATCTATTTTGGTGGCGTTGAGCGTGATGCATGAACCTTGGGGAGTATCATGTAATATTTGTCTCAACAAAGGGTAGAAGAGCAATAATAATTGCCATGGTTTGGCGCCAGGTAGGAGCTTTTCTTCAATAATTATTCTCATTTCAACATCGGCTTCAGTAAATGCAGATGCCAACAGAGCCTGCATATGGAAGACAAACTCGTCGAAGTAGAGCGCTTTGATTTCTGTTTGAGGATGGTTAACCAAGGCCAAAAGATGGCGTAATCTGGCGGACTCAGCCAAGATAAGCTCTTTGGACTCTTGTTGTATTTCGCCTATGTCAGGCTCGAACAGTCGGGATCCCAAGTGATCAAAAGCGCTAGATAGCTCACAGATGAGCTGACCAAATAAATTGGGGAGTTGTAACTCCTGTTCCTGCATCAATGTTGTGCTGAGGCTGAGTAACTGGGACTTGCTTTGTGCTTGTTGCAACATGGTTTCCAACTGCTCAAGCTGTTGCTGCTGTTGTTGGATGGTACGTTTGTTACGCTTATTGAGATCAACCTGCAATTCCAGGGCCTGTTCCAGTTGTCGCTCTTGTCGTTTGTGACTGGAAAGGTCAAATGCTATGGCGCCTATGCCGCAGATCTCGGCAAATTCATCCCGAATTGGGAAGCGGGTTACTTGAAATGTCACATCTCCCAGAGGGGTTGCTATGGGTTCTTCAGAGCAGAACGGACTGTGATTGTTTATCACTCTTTTATCATTGGCCTGGTATATTTGCGCCAAGCCAAGCGGAAATACCTGAGTATCATTGGCGCCGATAAATTGATTGCGTTCATGGGCGGTTATTTCGCAGTATTTATCATTAACTAGTGTGTATTTACCAGTCAAGTCTTTGATATATATTATATTTTGCGAGTGATTCATTAAGGCGTTCAGCTGCTCGGTACGTATTTTTAGGACTTGTTGGGCCTTATACTGTACTTCCAGCTGTTGCTCCAGCGCCAGGTTACTGGCGTCCAGGCTAGCCATAGTTGTTTCCAACTGCCGGGTACGGGAGATAAAGCTGCCGGCTAATATCCCCAGTTCATCTTCTCTATCTCTGGCATCCAACTCCAAACGGGCAGGGTTGTTTTCTCTGAGCGCCTCGGCCATACGGCTAATAGGTTTAATAAATAACCTGTGTTGAACCAGAAACAGCAGTAACAGCGCCAGCAGTTGAATTGCAACAAGATAGATACCCACTTTACCGGCTATTAAGGTTGCATCTTTCTTGAGCGAGGACAGTGGCGTAACTATTACTATTTTCCAATAGGTCTTTGGCATCAAAAATACCGAAACCAGTGCAGGTTCCTTGAGCAAGGGGTCTTGATTAAGCTCTTGAGTTAACAAAAGTTTGGCATTTGCTGGCCATTCTCTGGCAGAGTTATTGATTATAGTATTGAGTAACGCAGCGTCTGTTTCATCACGGTCCCCCAACAAGGATGCCAATTGTTGATTGCTAAAGGCTTTGTGTTGGTTTGCCTGTTGGATAAGTACTTGATCCGCACTGCGAAGCGCTTCACCAACGAATTGGAATTCTGGGAAAAGGCGTTCCAAACGTTGAAAATCATCTAAACTCAGCGGCTTTTCTCGAGTATTGTCTTGAAACTCATCTTCCCAGGGGGATGCGAGTAAGTGGTTGCGATAATCAAGGGCAAACACATAACCACTAAGATCTTTCAGGGCGCCTCTAAAGAAACGGTTCAGGCCTCCCAGGCTAATGTCTACAGTGGCGGCACCAATAAATTCATGATCTTGCCAAATAGGAACAGACGCTGTGACCATGGCTTCTGCAGTGTAAGGATCACGATAGGCACTTGACCAGAAGGTTCTGTCTGCCGGGAAAAAGCGTGTCGGTTTATACCAATCTTCGTTATGGTAACCTTGTTGGGGTTGTTCATTATAACTGTTGAGTTGCTGCAATTCGCCATAACCGTCTCGATACCAGAAGAGGCTGTCAAGAATTTTTCCCGGTTCAAAAGCTCTTGGTTCGGGCCAAATACCGCCGCCGGTAATCATTTCCTTTTGGGTATCTAATTCCAACACAGATTTGATACTGGCCTGAAGTTCAAATTCGTTGCCACGATACAGAGCTCCGAGGTTCGCCATGGTACTGACCAGGCTTTCTATTTGGGAGGTGACTTCCTGCAGTCTTGCGGTAACGACTTGACCATAACTTTGATTCAATGCTCTTTGTTGGCTAAGCAACTGGTTACGTTGGATGCTGAGCAGTACAAGTACAGTACTGATAACGATAAGAGCGCTGATAATTAACTGGCTGAGGGCAAATTTAACCGGCAGGCGTTTCAACCAGCCGGGAAGCCAAGGTAATGGGGTGGATTGTTGCTTCGCCTGGTTCCCTTGCATATATCCTCAGTAATAAGCCTTTAAATCAGTTGCTTAATATAATTCCTGATGGGAGCTTAGCCTTCCCGGAAACTTGCCCCCAGTTAAATTATATCGTTTAGTGTCTGAGGGTTATAACAAGACTATGGGCGTGTAATCAGACGACTGACGTGTAGCCGACGCGATCTGTAAAAGGTGTATATATGTTCATCATTTTCGTGACTGAATAAACCCTGATATGGAAAGGTATAGTATAACCTATTGAGAAAACCCGCCATTTTTCTATGTCTCATCAGAGCTCTGTTACTTTGATGCGAAAAAGGGTCACCGGCTTTGGTTGTCTCCAAATGGCTGTCAAGGTATCTGAATGAAAGCGAGTTGAGTTCTGCAGCAATGGAACTACCAACTCTTTGGCGGAAGAGGCTGTCCGGCAATTTATTTTACTCGCCGAAGTCTCCCATTTTGTTGAGTTTCTTTAATCAACAGCATAGCTCAGCCTCTAATTTGTTGCGGTTAACTTTGCCCCCCAAAGCACCTGTTAATCTTAGGTGTAATTTATAACGCAACTCACTGATATGTAGTGGTTAAACCTTGTTTCCTACTTGTTGGGATTTGTTGGGTGGATCACGAAGTTATCATTCGGGGTTAAATTTTACTTGCCTACACTTCATATAGTGTTTATTGTGCAAACAAAAGTTTGTCACGTAAACAAATGTTTGTGCAGGAGCGCGCCAATGACAGAACGTGAACTCGAAATTCTGGCCCTGATTAAAGCTGACCCATTGATCCCACAACAAAAACTAGCTGATCAATTGGGCATAACCCGCTCGGCAGTCGCAGGTCATATCATGAACCTGACTCATAAAGGTGTGATCCGTGGTAAGGGTTATATCCTGGTGGAGAACCCCTATGCTGTCGTGATAGGCGGTGCCAATATGGATATTCTTGGTCGGCCGACTTCCAAGCTAAGGGTAGGGGATTCCAATCCTGGCAGCGTCAGTTGCTCACCCGGCGGTGTTGGGCGCAACATTGCCGAAAACCTGGCGCGCCTGGGTTCAGATACTCGATTGGTGACGGCGATAGGCAAAGACGCTTATGGTGAGATGATTACCGCCCAGTGTCGTCAGGCCGGCGTCGATATGGGCAACAGCTTGCAGTTTGAAGACGCGGTGACCTCCACCTATCTTTCGGTATTGGATGGCGACGCCGATATGCATGTAGCCATCAATGACATGGCCATTCTTGAAAGATTGGGCCCTGAAGTGCTCAAAGGGCTTGAAGATATGCTGCGCCGCGCCGAACTTCTGGTGTTGGATACCAACCTTTCTGAAGCCGCCTTATCCTATCTTTTGAGCAACTTTCCTCAAGTTCCGGTATTTATTGACACGGTTTCCTGTGTCAAGGCGATGAAAATCAAGCCTTATCTCAACGCCATCCACACCCTCAAACCCAACCTCAAGGAAGCCGAACACCTCTCCGGCATCGAAATGCGCAGCAAAGAAGACTTAAGCGCCATCGCTAACTGGTTCCATGAACAGGGCGTCAAGCGGATCTTCCTCAGTATGGGCAGTGAAGGGGTATTTGTCAGTGATGGCGGCGAGTCGCAGATGGTGCCCACCAAGCAGGTGGAAATGGTCAACGCCAATGGCGCCGGAGATGCCTTCCTGGCCGGATTGGCTCACGGTTGGCTCAAGCAGTGGCCATTGCTGGAAACCACAGAATTTGCGATGGCAGCGGCCCGTTTGGCGCTGTCTCATATCGCGACTATCAACCCCAATATGTCTGAAATCTCTGTAAACCGTATTATCAAGGAGTCGTTATGCTGAAGCAGTATCTGGATATTCATCCTGAAGTTCAAGCAGCCCTGGAACAAGGCAAGCCGGTGGTCGCACTGGAGTCGACCATTATTTCTCATGGTATGCCGTATCCGCAGAACGTTGAGACAGCGCTCAAGGTGGAGCAGATCATCCGTGATAATGGCGCTGTGCCTGCAACTATCGCCATTCTCAAGGGCCGCCTTAAAGTGGGCATGAGCCAGGAAGAGATCAATTACCTGGGCAAGGCCGGTGAAGCCGTGATTAAAACCAGTCGCCGCGACATTCCCTTTATTGTCGCCAAAGGTGCAGACGGTGCCACCACGGTTGCTTCTACCATGATCCTGGCCGCAATGGCCGGTATTAAGGTGTTTGCTACCGGTGGTATCGGTGGTGTACACCGCGGTGCTCAGCAAACTTTCGATATCTCTGCCGATTTGCAGGAGCTGGCCAACACAGATGTGGCCGTGGTTTGTGCCGGTGCCAAGTCTATTCTGGATCTGGGCCTGACCCGTGAATATCTGGAAACGCAAGGCGTGCCTGTCGTTGGTTTCCAAACCGATAAACTGCCGGCTTTCTACACTCGCGAGAGTGACTTCGGCGTCGACTATCGCTTGGAGCAGCCGGTAGAGGTCGCTGCTGCCATGAAAGCCAAGTGGGACATGGGGCTTAAGGGCGGTATGGTGATTGCCAACCCAATTCCCCATGAGCATGCGTTGGATAAAGCACTGATCGATGGTGCCATCGCCCGCGCAGTGACTGAAATGGATGAGAAAGGCATAGGCGGCAAGGCTTCAACGCCGTTCCTGTTGGCCAAAGTTGCCGAAATTACCGAAGGTCACAGCCTGACTGCCAACATAGAGCTGGTATACAACAATGCCAAGCTGGCGGCTGAGATTGCCCGCGAGTACGTGGCTCGTTAACAAGACGGCATTCAAGGTTACTTGAGCTAACTCAACCAACCCGGCGATTGCCGGGTTTCTTTTGGGATGACATATCGCCCCTGAGCCAAAGCATGCCAAAGCTCAAATCGGGTAAATAGTGTCTTAAAACGGGATTAATCCGGCCAAAGCCACTCAAGCCCCTTGCAGAGCCGGGGGCGAACTCCTATGATCCAGCGGTTTTCCATCCCGAGGCCCAAATATGCTTAACTCCCCGCTTAGTGAACATGCCAGTGAGCTGGTCATTGCGATTCTCAATCAGGTACTGACTCAAGGTGCGCCACTGGACCGCGCCTACTCAAAGCAGTTTGCACCTGAGCGGCTCAAGCCTTGGGAGCAAGCCAGAATTGCTCTGGTCACCGGGGATATTTTGCGCCGTTTAAGTTATTACAGTTTTTTGGCTGATGTTGCAGCGGAGCAAATTGAGCGTGAAGGCACCAGGCTCATCAACGCCTGGCATATGGCCAATGGCCTTGAGCTGCCGAAAATGCGCTACGCGCTGCAGATGGACAGTGAACTGCTTGAGCAGCGGATGGCGGCGGCCCAAGCACAGCCTGCGCTGCTCGATGGTTGCCCGCAATGGCTCGAAGCGCTAGGGAGTGAACAACTGGGGGACAACTGGCCGGCGGAGCGCCACGCCTTGACTCAGGCCCCCAAACGTTATCTGCGCACCAATTTACTTAAGTGCAGCCGGGAAGAACTCAAGGCTCGTCTTGCCAAGGAAGGGGTGGAGACTTGTGAAGTCCCCGAGGTTGCCAGTGCTCTTGAAGTGATTTCCGATTCAGCGCTGTTTCGCACCGAATGCTTTAAGTCGGGCTGGTTTGAGCAGCAGGATGCCGGCTCGCAACATGTTGCCGAAGCCCTTGGGGTCGAACCCGGGATGCGGGTCATTGATGCCTGCGCCGGTGCCGGCGGCAAGACGCTGCACCTGGCCGCCAAAATGCAGGGCAAGGGACGATTACTGGCGATGGATGTCGAGCAGTGGAAGCTGGATAACCTTAAGCAGCGGGCCCGCCGCGCCGGCGCCCACAATGTGGAAACCCGGCTTATTGCATCAAGCAAGACCATCAAACGTTTGAAACTCAGCGCCGACAGGGTACTTTTAGATGTGCCTTGCTCAGGACTTGGGGTGCTGAAACGCAACCCGGACACCAAATGGCGTGATACCCCTGAGCGCTTGCCGGTGCTGATGGAGCTGCAGGAGCATATTCTCGGCAGTTACAGCCGCATGGTGAAGGTGGGCGGGATCCTGGTTTATGCCACTTGCTCGATTATGCCGCAGGAAAACGAGCAGCAGGTAGCGCGTTTTCTGAAGCAGCAAAGCCATTTCCGCTTACTCGATGAGGAAACCATCAGCCCGGCCAAAACCGGTTTCGATGGCTTCTATCTGGCAAGAATTGAGCGGATAGCCGAGTAACAATCAAGCCTGTTTGAGTCATATTGACTTAAACAGGCGGTTTTACATCCGCCTCAAAAAGCATCTCAACAAAAGCATCTCAACAAAAACCGCGCCGCTCACACTTACCGGTTTGCCTAGTCTTGCCGCTTTATTCCCCCTGCAGGGTCAACAGCAGGCGGCGCCGACCACCATTGTCTCTGTGCTCGCCAAGATAGATCCCTTGCCAGGTGCCCAATGCCAGCTGTCCGGCGCTGACAGGCAGTAGCAAACTGGTGCCCAGCAGGCTGGATTTAATATGGGCCGGCATATCATCGGCGCCCTCATAGGTGTGGCGAAAGTAAGGAGTATCTTCGGCCACGGCGTGATTGAACCAAGCCTCAAAATCCTGCCGCACCGTGGGATCGGCGTTTTCGTTGAGCGTCAGCGAGGCAGAGGTATGCAGCAGTTGCAGGTGCAACAGGCCGCAACTGACGTAAGGCATATCATCAAGAGCCTTGGCAATATCCTCGCTTATTAAATGAAAACCACGTTGCTTGGGGCTTAAGGTCAATTGTTGCTGACGCCACATTGGCACTCCTTAAAACGGTTAACATCAAAAGAAACAGCCTTTAGACAATGCATTGTATCTCTTTCAATGTTGTCACTCCAAGAAGAAGAGGTGCCTGCCCTAACCGCAGAGCAGGATATTAAATGCCCGGGTGATAAGGTGTTTACCTGGTTTGTTGTAACCTTAGTGGCAGTAAATAAAAGTTATGAGCTGTTATTCAGCTGGAAAGTGGGCAAAAAAAGGCCCAAAACTATTCCAATTGTTTTGGGCCTAGGGGAATGGCTCATGGTTGAGCCGTGCGCTAATGTTGAGATCCGACAGGGTTGGCTATCTCTGAATAAATATTAGCCGATAACCGCTGAAAGATGCATTTAGACAGTGGATTTGTTAGCACTAATTGTTATAAGGTATAACCAAAATGCGAGCGCTGAAACAGATTGACTGGGTAATCCACTCTTTTTAATGGAATACTAACTATAGCAGCTTAGTGTTTGGGTTCAGGACAGACAAATTTTGTCTTTGACCAGTTCCCGCGGTAGATTGTTTTTCAGCCGGTTGCCCAGATGTTTACCCAGCCCAAGCACTTGCCCGCCCCAGGTCAATACCAGCTCACCACGGGCCTTTTCACTGCCATCCAGCGCGATATCCCGTCCCATCAGATAAGCCTGAGCCTCAGGCTCTGTAACTTCATAACCCTTGTCGGCGGTTACTCCCAAGGCCATTAAGGCTTCATGGCGCAGTTTCAACCCATGCTTACTGTCATCGGCAAGTTTAAGGCCGATACGTTGATAACGCATCTTGCCGATAAAGGGCTCAAAGTCGCTGGGAAACAGCCAGTACTCCTGATCCCTTATCCAGAGGCTGCCTTCGGGAAGCGTTTTGCCAAGCAACCGCTGCAACTCGGCGGCGATGGCCTGTTCCTGTTTGGCACTGGCGGGATTGAAAGGAAACTGCTTTTGCTGTTTGGGTTCATCACTTTCGCGCGCCACTGAACTCAGTTTACGCACCTTGGCAACAAAGAAACCTTCGCTGTCATAGATTTGCGGCCAAATATGCAAGAATCCCTCGGCAGTGCAGGCTTTTTCTGCCCCGGTAAACAGTGAATCAAGTGACTCAAAGACCACGGCAGCGCCATATTTTTGCTTGAGGTGTTGCAGTACGGCCTGGTTTTCCTGGTTGTTGAGGGTACAGGTGGAGTACACCATTACCCCGCCTGGCTTAAGTGCCAGAAAGGCGGAATCTATCAGGTCCCTCTGGGTGGCGGCAATGTCGGCTATCTCCTGTGGATCCCAGTGTTTGAGGGCATCCGGATCCTTACGTACCGTGCCTTCACCGCTACAGGGGGCATCGAGCAACACGGCATCCATGGATTCATACTGGTATTGGCCGAACACCCTGGCATCGAAGTGGGTCAGTGCCGTATTGCTGACCCCCATTCTCTGCAGATTGGCATGAAGCACTTTGACGCGGCTGGAGGAGTATTCGTTGGCGATCAGCACGCCTCCATTGGCCATCATGGCCGCCATTTGTGTGGTCTTGGATCCCGGCGCCGAGGCCATATCCAGCACCCGCTCCATTCCGGGTTCAAGCAGCGCCGCGGGTGGCAGCATGGAGCTCGCCTCCTGAATGTAAAACAGCCCTTGCTGATGTTCGATACAGTTTCCGGGCTGGCTATCACCCGCCTGGTACCAAAAGCCTTCTGGGCACCAGGGAATGGTTTCAAACTGCCAGCCTTTGGCTTGCATTCTCGAGAGGAATTCATCGACGCTGATTTTGAGGGTGTTGACCCGCAAGGCGGCTCTCAATGGTAAGCTGCAAAAGTGAATAAAATCCTCGAGCTTGAGATGTTCTGGCAGATCCTTGGCGATACTGTTGATAAAATTCTGATTTAATTGAACCATAAACAAAAAGGGTGACCCCGGGATGGCGGCAGTATAGCACACTCGGGCGCGGCGACTGTGGGGTGTTTTAGGTGTTGAACCGGGTTTGGAGTCTGTTCTTTATTATCGCGCTCGGAGCGATTTTGCTGCGTTTGATGAGCGGCGATGCGACCGTTCTCAATGAGTCTGTCACGGCGATGTTTGACAGCGCCAAATTGGCCGCGGAAATAGCCCTGGGATTGATTGGGGTGTTGACCCTGTGGATGGGGCTGATGCGTCTCGGGGAAAAAGCCGGAGTGATTGCAGCCATCGCCTGGGTATTTGAGCCGCTGCTCAGCAAGTTGATGCCGGAAGTGCCAAGAGGCCATCCCGCCTATGGCAGCGTCACCATGAACCTGACCGCCAATATGCTGGGCTTGGACAATGCCGCCACGCCATTGGGACTTAAGGCGATGGCGGATCTGCAAAGCCTGAACCCCGACAAGAAGACCGCCACCAACGCCCAGATCCTGTTCTTGGTGCTCAATACCTCTTCCGTGACTTTGGTACCCGTGACGGTTTTTCTGTACCGGGCGCAGCAAGGGGCAGCTGATCCTGCCGATATTTTCCTGCCTATTTTGCTTTCGACCCTGGGCTCGACCCTGGCAGGTTTGAGTCTGGTGGCGCTGGTGCAAAGGATACGTTTGCTGGATTGGGTGGTGCTGGGTTATGGCGCGATACTGCTCGGCGGTCTCAGTGCCGGTGTGATGTACCTGTTGACCCTGGGAGCCGAGCGGATCGGCGAAGTCTCCGCCATGCTGGGGAACGGTTTGCTGCTGGGGATCATCTTTGCCTTTGTGTTGGTGGCGCTGCTTAGGCGGGTGGCGGTTTACGATGAGTTTATCGAAGGGGCCAAGTCGGGGTTTGAACAGTCGGTGCGGCTCATTCCTTATCTGCTGGCCATGTTGCTGGCGATAGCCTTACTGCGCGCCTCCGGCGCGCTGGATTATCTACTCGGGGTTATTGCCGCTTTGGTGAGCCATATGGGGATGGATGGCCGCTTTATCGATGCCTTGCCAACCGCCCTGATGAAGCCTTTGAGCGGCTCAGGCGCCAGAGCCATGATGCTGGAAACCATGGCCCATTACGGCGTCGATTCTTTTGCCGGCAGGCTGGCGGCCATTTTCCAGGGCAGTACTGAAACCACATTTTATGTGCTGGCGGTGTATTTTGGTGCTGTCGGTATCCGCAATGGCCGCCATGCATTGTCCTGTGGTTTGTTTGCCGATCTGGCGGGTATCTGCACTGCTATTGCGGTGTGTTATTGGTTTTATGGCTGAGGTGAAACATAGGTAGGATTGCAGAGTTAAAAAAACGGGGCTCAGATGAGCCCCGTTTGGGTTTTATGGCTGGCTGAGTCTTGGACGCCAATCGAGCCAGTCGCGCTCGGGTTTATCATGAAGTGGCATCAGGCTCTGGTTTTCAAGCGGTTTACTGCTTTGGTTGTCGAGCTCAGTGACCACTCCTATGCCGCCGGCGAGTATGGTTTCCAATGAGCCGGTTTCGATTTGGGCTCCGGAAAACAGCCCCAAATCGACCCGAATACCGGACAAGTCGTAGAACCTGCTGCTCTGGTTGATAAGATGCCGATAGGGCGCGGCAATCTGAGTCTGGATCCAGACTTCATCGCCCTTGGGCGCCAGCCGGTAACTGGTTACATCGCCAATTTGAATGCCGCGAAAGAAGATCCCTGTGCCTACGTTGACCGAGCCCAGGCTGGGCTTGCTCAGCACCAGTTGCAGCGCATCGGCCTCTGGGGCAACCGCCGTGTGTACTTGGCCATTGAACTGTTGGCTTACTTCGGCGGCTTGGCCCGGCAGGGCACTGATATAGGCGCCGGTCAGCAGGGTTTCCGGTGCCTTTATGCCCTTAAGGGATATTTCGGCGTTGACCAAGCTGTAGCGACTGTCGCTTTTGAGAAACGGCTCGGCATAACGGCCATAGAGAAAGGCACTGAGTTGCTGGCTGTGGAGATCCTCACTCAAGGTTACCCGGGTGACTTCACCAATCTGATGCCCCTGATAGCGGATAGCGGCACCTGGTTTGATAGTGGCACTGGCCGGGAAACTCAGCCCAATGGCAACGGCCTGATTGCGTGCCAGTGACTCGGAGGCATAAAGCTGCTTATTGTTGGGCTCGCCTTGCTCCAAAAAGCCCAAACTGATACTGCCCTTGATGGCACCGGCCAGCGGTGCGACATCCAGCTTGACTCCCGAAAGTCCGGCATCGATTGACACCGCCTGGTTGCGCCAAAACACGGCATTGGGTTTGAGCAGGGGCGCAAAGGTATGGTCTATGGCGAGCGCAATGGCAAATCTGTCATCCTGGCTCTGCCAACTGACCTGTTTCACCTGACCTATCTGCATCTTCTTGTAGTAGACAGGTGCGCCCGGGCTCAAGTCGGCGCCATCATCGCTGTAGAGTTGCCATTTTAGCTGCTCCATGCCTTGGTAATAGTGGCCGGCCTCGGCACTCGAGGCAAACAGCGGCAGCGGTTTGGAAAGATCGGCGCCCTTGCGGCTTTGGCCGCGTCTTAAGCTGACACTGCCCTTGGTGAGGGTCGCAAAATCGCCGCTCTTGAGGCTGACGCCATCCAGTGAGGCGTTGAAGTCCAGTGCGGCTTCGGCGATGAAGTCACTGCCTTGAGTCAGCAACGGGGCAAATTCGGGCAACACCTCGGCCTGGTACTCTACCGAATTGAAGTCCCGGCTCAGGGCAACTGAAGTGACCTTGCCTATGGCGATCTTCTTGTACCTCAGCTCGGCCTCAGGGCTGATGCCGGGGTTTTCATCGGCTCTAAGCGTTATCTTTAGCGCCTTGGCCTTACTGAGATCCGGTGCCTGCTCGGCCAAGGCGTAACGGGTTTGAGCCTCGCCCGTACCCGGGAGAAAGGCGATGGCATCGCCGCTCAGCAATCGGCCCGGGTGTTTTATGCCGGACAGTGACAGCTCGGCGCCTTCACGCCAAAACTGCGCCGTGCCGGTCAAAAGACTCGAGTAGGGGGCGTCCAGGCGGGCATGCAGCGCCACGCCGTCATCGGCCAGCGCTATCTCTTCGATTTCCCCTATGGGCAAACCTCGATAGAGAATGGGGCTGCCCTTGGCGAGGCCTTCGGCGTTGTTTGCCGACAGAATAAAGCTGGCGCCGCCACTGGCTTCTATTTCATTGTCGTATAGGGTGAAGTTGTCGCCGTTCTTTGCATGCTTTGAGTTTTCTGGGGAATCAAAGTTGATGCCGCCGGCGAGTATCGCCGCCAAGCTCTCGGCACTGACTTTGACGCCGGAAAGCGAGGCGTTGATCTCTATGCCGGAGACATTCCAGAAGCGGGAATCCTTTTTGACCAGATAGGCATATTGTTCCTGAATAAAGGCGCTTAGCAGCAATTTGTCGCTGTTGTCGAGTCGATAGCTGACCACACTGCCGACCGGTACCTGGCGATAGAATACCGGAGAGCCCACATCCAGTGAGCCAAGGCGCTCGGCGCTCAGTTCAATCACTAAACCATCATTACTGGGCAGCACCGGCGGGGCAGAGCGCTCGGCCTCGTAGCGGTAACGCGAATCGCCATCCCCGGGGTGAATACCTATATAGTTCCCCGAGAACAAGGCATCCAAACCCTCGACACCTGTGATGGATGCCTTGGGTGTCACCAGCCAGAACTTGGTTTCATCCTTGAGGAAAGGCTCGGCGCGGTAGTCCATCAAGACATCGACGTTAACGCCCTGCAGCTCTTCATCGATGGAGATATCCACCACCTTGCCGACGGTCAGGCCCTGATAGCGCACCAGTGTCTTGCCCACATCCATACCGCTGGCACTGGGGAAGTGGATCCGCACTTCAATGCCGGACTCCTTGATGCTCTTCAGCCCCAGCCAAGCGCCTAAAGCCAACGCCACTATAGGTAACAGCCAGATGGGGGAAAAAAGCTTCTTTTTGACTATTTTAGGCTTTTCGATTTGCGTCATCTTCAGTGTCCAGTTGATCCCAAAGTAAACGTGTGTCCAACACCTTGGCCGCAAGTTGGGTAAAGAGGATGACCAAGGCAAACGCAGTTGCTGCCGGCGCCGGCTTGGCGTCCAGCAATTGCCCCATATTAACCAGGGCAACGGTAATGGATATGACAAACAGATCCAGCATAGACCAGCGTCCAATCCATTCTATGATATGAAACCCAGCCATCAGTGGCCGTTTGGGGATAGGCAGGTTGAAACTGATCGCCGTCAGATAGAAAGCCAGGCCGATAATCTTCAGCCAGGGCACCAGAATACTGGCGGTAAAGACTATGATGGCGATGGGTAACATATCCGACTGTACCAGATGGGTGATGCCGGAAAAAATGGTGTCGTAGGTAACCTTGCCCTGTTTGGTGAGCATGGTAATGGGATAGATGTTGGCCGGGATTAACAAGATGGCTGCAGTGATCAGCAAGGCCCAGCTTTTTTGCAGACTGGTTTCGTCCCTTAGCCTGAGTGGGTTTTGGCAGCGGCTGCAGTACTCATCCTCTATCAGGTTGAGTTTCTTGCAGGCAGGGCAGGTGCACATGCCCATGTCTTTGCCCTGGATCTGCTTTCTAGCTTTCATCGAGAAAACTCCACATATGCTCCAGGTTATATTCGCGCTGCAGGAAGAGAGTCACCAAAAACAGCATGGTAAAACAAAAGGTTCCCATGCCAAAGTAAACATCGGAGAAGTCGGACAACTGAAAGGCGGAAACCAGGAAACTGATCACATAAATTTCCAGCATGGTCATTTGCGACAGCAGGCCTTGCTTCTTGAGCAGCCAGGTGAGAACCCCTCGCCAGAAGTGATGCTGCACCAGACCTGCCTTGATGATCAGCACTTGGATAAAAATCGATAGGTTGAGTACTCCGGGGGCGATGACGGCCGCCACCAACACAGCAATCCCCACTATCCAATAACCTTGGTCCATCACCGCCAAGGCGCCCTGGTATGCGGTCGTGGTTCTGACACTGCCGAGAAAGTGCATTTCCAGCACGGGTAGCAGCATGGCGGGCAGATAAAACAGCAGGGCGCTGATACATAGCGCCAGCATGCCATTGATGGAGCAGTAGGGGGCATCATAAAGCGCCGTATGGCATCTTGGACAAAGCGCTCTGACGCCGGAGGGCAGGGCACGTTTGCTCACCGCCAGATCACAGGCGCGGCAGAGCACTATGCTGCAGTCCGGTTTGTTGTCGCTTGGATTATACGCTTTCAAATGCTGGATATGTCCTGTTCTGGCCATGGTGACCCAAGCTTAATCGTCAACACGCTAACAGCGCTGCTTGTGGTCCATTGGAGTGAGTCGACAAAACAAACTCGCAAATACTATCAGAAAGAGCGCGTCTCTTGCATCTATAGCGCATTTTATGTCAATCTATTTACTGTATATTTAAACAGTGTAAGGAAGGTCATGGCCGTTATAACTCAGTACGTTGTGGTCAGAGAAGGGGTTGAGAAGATGACATTTACATCTAAGAAGGAGGCTGACGCCTACGATAAGATGCTCGACATCGCGGATAACTTAATCCCCTTTATCCAAGGTAGTGAATTGGAATTGGATGATAATACAACGGAAAAACTTGCTTTTTATTTAGCTTCTCATAAAGATACATTGGCGAATCTGCTCAAGGGCGCCCCGGTAAAAGCGCCGGCTCCCGCCAAGAGCAGCAAGAAAAAGACGGAATCAGAAAAAGCATAACCCGGAACCCCAGATGAAAGCTCAGTTTTACGATACGCTCAACCGTCAGGTACAGGCACTGTTTGCCGGTGAAGACGATATGATTTGTGCCATGGCCAACTTCTCTGCTTTGTTGAATGAACACCTTGAGGACATCAATTGGGTGGGCTTTTATCTGCTCAAAGGCGAGCAATTGGTGCTTGGGCCGTTTCAAGGCAAACTGGCATGCACCCGAATTCCAATGGGTAAAGGTGTCTGTGGCACCGCGGCTGCCAAGGCCGAGACTCAGTTGGTTGAGGATGTACATCAGTTTGCCGGACATATCGCTTGTGATGCCGCCAGTAACTCGGAAATTGTGATCCCTGTTTACCAAAAGGGTGAGCTGATTGCCGTACTGGATATCGACAGCCCCAGCCTGTCGCGTTTCGATAAAGAGGATCAAACCGGACTGGAGAGCCTGGTGCAGAGTCTGGAAAAGTGCTTATTTGGTTAATTCCCGTACAATCTGCCACAATTGATGGTCGCAATAAGGCGCACGCAGCTTATAATAGGCGGCTGCTCTGAGGGCCAAATGACCGTTTGTGGTGCTTGGTCGTATCAGGCTGAAATGTTAAGTTTTGTGTCATGCCTTTGGCTATGGCTGAATGCATGCTAATTTGTACGTTATCCCCCAAGGGGTTAACGAAGATGAACGACGCCGTGAGTACAGCAGACCTAACTGACCACTGACGTCCCCTGTTAACTGTGGAAGTAATGATGGAATCAACAGAAAAGTTGACCGACACCAACGCTATTCTGGCGTATTTGTATGAAACATTTCCTTTGTGCTTTATCGCTGAAGGAGAAACCAAACCACTGAAGATAGGACTGTTTCAGGATTTGGCTGAAAGGTTGGCTGATGATTCCAAAGTCAGTAAGACCCAACTTAGGGTCGCCCTGAGACGCTACACCAACAGTTGGCGTTATCTTAAGTGCATCAAGGAAGGCGCACAGCGAGTGGATCTCGATGGTAACCCTTGCGGCGAGCTGGATCCGGAGCATATTGAACATGCCAAGGCCACGCTGAAAGAGAGCCAGGAAAAGGCCAAGGCCCGCCGTGCGGCTGAGCCTGCCAAAGAAGGCGAAGCCAAGAAAAACAGGCCTGCGCGCAAGCCACGTCCTCAGGGGGATAAGCCCCGCAACGAGCGTCCTCGTAGTGACAAGAAAGTGGCCCGTAAGCCGAAGCCCGCTGCTCCAGCCGTGGAACTGGTTCCAGCCGTGTTGGAAGAGCTGAAACCTTCACAGCGAGTGAATGTCAAATTGGGTATGACGCCGGTAGCCGGTGTGATCCTCGACATCAATAAAGAAGATGTTCACGTTCAACTGGATTCCGGCCTGTCAGTCAAGGTCCGTGTGGAACATATTCTGCTGTAAAATCATCAAATAGAAAGGAGTAACTTGCTGATGCGAAAATTTATTCTTGCTGCATCGATCGCCAGTGTCTTTATGGGTTCCCAGGCGCTGGCTATCTCACCGGCAGTCCCGGTCAGCGAGTTACCCCATCTGCAACAGGAGCCGCAACACAAGGTTGCCAGTAAAAGGATAACCGGCCTGTTCAGTCGCTCCCATTATCACAGATTCGATCTGGATGATGCTTTTTCTCAGCAGATCTTCAAGCGCTACCTCGAACAGCTTGACTATCGCCGCAATGTATTATTGCAGAGCGATATCGACAGCTTTAAAGTCTATGCCAACCAGTTTGACGATATGGTGCGTAGCGGCGATCTGGAACCTGCGTACAAGATGTACGATCTGGTGCAGCAGCGCCGTTATGAGCGTTTTGTCTATGCCTTGAGTTTGCTCGATAAAGAGATGGACTTTGATCAGGCAGGCGATGCTTATGTCTTTGATCGTAAAGATGCCGCCTGGCCCAAGGACGAGGCAGAGCTCAATGAGCTGTGGCGTCAGCGGGTCAAGTACGATGCCCTTAACCTTAAGCTTACCGGTAAAGAGTGGCCGGAGATTGTTGAAATGCTGGGTAAGCGCTACAACAACGCCATCAAACGCCTGAAGCAAACCAACAGCGAAGACGTGTTCCAGGGGCTGATGAATGCCTTTGCCCGCAGTGTCGAGCCGCACACCAGTTATCTGTCTCCCCGTAATGCCGAACGTTTCCAGATGGAGATGAACCTGAGCCTGGAAGGGATAGGTGCCGTGTTGCAGATGGAAGATGACTACACGGTTATCAAGAGTCTGGTGGCTGGTGGCCCGGCAGCGCTGAGTGAGAAGTTGGCGCCGGAAGATAAAATTGTCGGTGTGGGTCAGGAAGGCAAGGAGATGGTCGATGTTATCGGCTGGCGTCTGGATGATGTGGTTGAGCTCATCAAGGGCCCCAAAGGTAGCAAAGTAACCCTGCAGGTGCTGCCCAAAAAAGGCGGCTCCAATGCTAAACCCATCAATGTGACTGTGGTGCGGGACAAAATCCGTCTCGAAGACAGGGCGGCGACTTCCAAGATAGTTGAGCCGGATACCGGTCCTTACGCCCAGCGTAAAATCGGTGTTATTCAGATCCCTGGCTTCTATATGGACTTATCCCGCGATGTGGCCAAAGAGTTACAAACCCTTAATGAAGCTAAGGTTGAAGGTGTGATTGTTGACCTGCGCGGTAACGGTGGTGGCGCCTTGACTGAAGCAACCTTGCTCACTGGGCTGTTTATCGACCAGGGACCTGTGGTGCAAATTCGTGACGCCAATGGTCGCATCAGTGAAAACCGTGACAACGACGGCAAGAGCTATTACGACGGCCCACTCACAGTGATGGTTGACCGTTACTCGGCCTCGGCCTCGGAAATTTTTGCCGCTGCATTGCAGGATTATGGCCGCGCCTTGATTATTGGTGAATCGACATTCGGTAAGGGCACAGTGCAGCAGCACAAGAGCCTTGGCCGTATCTACGACCTGTATGAAAAGCCGGTTGGTCATGTGCAGTACACCATAGCCAAATTCTACCGTATCAATGGTGGCAGCACCCAGTTGAAAGGGGTGACTCCGGATATCCCGTTCCCCAGTGCGTTGGAGCCGGGTGAATACGGTGAAGCGGAAGAAGACAATGCTCTGCCATGGGATAAGGTCCCTGTCGCCAAGTACCAGCCTTTGGGTGAAATTGGCGCAGAGATGGTCAGCAATCTTGCGAAACGCCACCAGAGTAGGATACAGCAGGACGTTGAGTTCGGTTATATACTGCAGGATATAGGCGAGTTCAAGAAACACCATAAAGAGAAGAGTGTTTCTCTGGTGGAAAGCGAGCGTCTGGCCGAACGGGATAAGGACGATCAAAAACAGTTGGCCCGCCTCAACGAACGTCGGGTTGACCATGGTCTCGAGCCCTTGAAGTCTCTGGATGACGATGAAAATGTCTCCGAAGATGAGAAAAAAATCGAGACTCCGGATGCCTTCCTCGATGAAGCCGTCTATATCACTTTGGATATGGTGGACTATCAGAAATTGGCAAAAAACAGCGCAAATTGATGCTGGATCCAGGAAACATAAAAACGCGCTGATTGCGCGTTTTTTGTTTGCTTCCAGCGCTCACAGAGGCAAGATCAGTCAACGAACTCAGCGACTGCCAGTGCCCAACGAATTAAGGATGACCTATGTCTGAAGCACAAAACCTTTCCCCGGACCAACTGCAAGCCAAGCGCCTGGCTGATTATCGTCCACCGGCGTTTTTGATCCCAGAACTGTCCCTCTCATTTCAGCTCGAACCCAAGCAAACCCGGGTGACTGCGGTCAGCCAGGTTAAGCGCAACGGCAATCACAATGAACCTCTGCAGCTTGACGGTGACGAGCTGGAATTGGAACAGCTGTTGGTTAACGGTGAACCGGCCGACTATCGCCTCGAGCCGGGTAAACTGCTGCTTGAAACTGAACTCAACGGATTTGAATTGACTCTGGTGACTCGTATCAGCCCGGCCGATAACTCGGCATTGGAAGGTCTGTACATGTCTGATGGCGCCTATTGCACTCAATGTGAGGCGGAAGGTTTCAGACGCATCACCTATTTTCTCGACCGTCCCGATGTGCTGGCCAAATACCAGGTACGTATCGAAGCCGACAAGGCGTTTCCTTTCTTGCTTTCCAACGGCAACTTGCTGGAGAAAGGGGAGATGGCCGATGGTCGTCATTTCGCCGTCTGGCAAGACCCTTTCCCTAAACCCGCGTACTTGTTTGCGCTGGTTGCCGGTGACTTTGACCTGTTGGAAGACAGTTTTACCACCCGCTCCGGCAGAGAGGTTAAACTGCAGGTGTTTGTCGACAAGGGTAACCAGCATAAGGCCGGACACGCCATGGCTTCATTGAAAAAGGCGATGGCCTGGGACGAGTCACGCTTTGACCTCGAGTATGATCTCGATATCTACATGGTGGTGGCAGTAGACTTCTTTAACATGGGCGCCATGGAAAACAAGGGCCTGAATGTTTTCAACACCAAGTATGTGTTGGCAGATAATGACACTGCGACCGATGATGACTTCCACGGCATAGAGTCCGTTATTGGTCACGAATATTTTCACAACTGGACCGGCAACCGGGTAACTTGCCGTGACTGGTTCCAGCTGAGCCTGAAAGAGGGGCTGACCGTATTTCGCGATCAGGAATTCAGCTCAGATCTCGGCTCCCGGGCCGTCAACCGTATTCATGCCATTAAGGTTATCAAGAATCAGCAGTTCGCCGAGGACTCGGGGCCGATGTCGCATCCTATTCGCCCCGAAAGCGTGATAGAGATGAATAACTTCTACACAGTCACTGTTTACAACAAGGGCGCCGAAGTGATCCGCATGATGCACACCCTGCTGGGTGAGCAGGCCTTCCAGGCGGGGATGAAGCTTTATTTCGAGCGTCACGACGGCCAGGCGGTTACCTGTGATGACTTTGTCGCTGCTATGGAAGATGCCTCAGGTAAAGATCTGACTCAGTTCCGCCTCTGGTATAGCCAGGCGGGCACCCCTCAGGTGGCAGTGACTGATGAGTATGATGCAAGCACAGAGACTTACCGCCTGCACCTCAAACAGTTCACTCCAGTGCGCGCCGGAGAAGCGGCCAAGGCACCATTGCATATTCCGTTCAGTCTGGAACTGCTGGGCAATGATGGCAGCTCCTTGGTCAACCAAGTGTTTGATTTTACTCAGGCCGAGCAGACATTGGAGTTCAAGGGTATCAGTGCCCGTCCAATTCCTTCGCTGTTGCAGGACTTTTCGGCGCCGGTGAAGCTCAAGTATGACTACAGCACAATGCAGCTGCTCTGCTTACTGCGCCATGCCGGCAGTGAAGTGGCCCGTTGGGAAGCGGCTATGAGCCTCTTCAGCCGCGCCGTGTGGGCCAATGTGACCTTACTTGAACAGGGGCAGGGGATGCATCTGGATCCTCGGGTTGTCGACGGCTTCAGAGGCGTGATGCTGGACGAATCCTTGGATAAGGGCCTTGCGGCCGAAATCCTCAAGCTGCTTTCAGTGTCTTCCTTGATTGAACAGGCCGATAAGGTGGAATTGGATGCCCTGTTGCTGGCACGCGACTTTGTGATTGAAGCCATCGCCAGTGGCTGTGAAGATGAGCTGTTGGCCCGTTATCGTCAATTACTGTCGCGGGATGACGCCGCCGCCCGCAGTTTGAAAAACACCCTGCTTTGGCTGCTGGCCAAAGTCTCTGATGAACATGAGTCCTTGATTGAACAGCAGTTTGCCTCGGCCTCTGGTATGACAGATGCGCTGGGCGCGCTGCTTGCCGCTAACGATGCCGATAGTCAGTGCCGTGATGCCCTGATGCAGGCATTCGAGCAGCGCTGGAATAAGACTCCTCTGGTGATGGACAAGTGGTTCAGTCTGCAGGCGATGGCGACAGATGATGAGGTGATCGCCAGACTCGAGACCCTGTTGCAACATCCGGCCTTCAGTCTGAATAATCCCAACCGGGTTCGTTCTCTGGTGGGGAGTTTTGCCGCGGCCAATGTGCGTCAATTCCACCGCTTGGACGGCAAGGGATATGCTTTCCTTACCGCCATGCTCAAACAGCTCAATAGCCTCAACCCGCAAGTGGCAGCACGGATCATCACTCCGCTGATCCAGTTTGCCAAGTTTGATGACGAGCGCCAGGCCAAAATGAAGGCTTGTCTGCAGGAGTTGTTGGCTATGCCTGAGTTGTCACGGGATCTTTATGAGAAGGTCAGCCGCGCACTGGAAGACTGAGTACAAAGATGGAATTTTACTTTCGCCTCAATCTGAGTTATCAGGACTTTTTGCCTTACTATCAAGGTATTGCTGAAAATGTTGAGGTCAGGGAAAAGGGTGGCAAGATCCTCTGGATCAACGGCCGCCGCTTACGTCCTTTTCTGACTGCCGATGGTATTTATGGTGAATTCCATCTCAGATTAGACCGGGATGGAAAGTTCATTTCCTTGAAACAAATTTAGAGTAATTACTTAAAACGGCCGACTTAATCAGTCGGCTGTTTTGTATCCAGGTAACAAAGGTTAATCCATTGAAATCAATTGGGTTATATTTGTTAACCTCCGATATCCTTTCCACACTCGATAAAAATTTAAATTTCCACGCCTTTCCTGAATGACGGATCCGTCTTAAGTCCCCAAATCTGCACAATAAATTTCTCCGTCTCTGCCTTGCTCATCAGCATTAATTGCTGTAACAATGGTGTTGCCTGTGAGCTAACAAGATGTTGGTTGAGACTCCTATAACAATTAATCCAGCAGGTTACGGAGAAGCGATAAATGAAAACAGTGATAAACCGTTTTAACAAGTCGGCGCTCGCTTTGGGGGTGGCGTCGGCACTGAGTTTAGGGATGATCCCCAGTGTCGAAGCGGTATCGTTCAAATGGGGCGAAGTGGATGGCTCCTTTGATTCGACCTGGACCTTGGGCGCCAGTTGGCGCGTGGAAGGACGAGACTGGGATGGTCAGATAGGGAAAGTCAACCATCCAAGATTCGATTGGAGCGGCTATTCGGCTTTCACCGACACCAAGTACACGGCCGCCGAGATCTGGGCGCAACCCGGTTCCTATTCCAGTAACAATGACTTGAGTAACCTGCTGTATTCTAAGGGTGATACTACCTCGGAAATTTTCAAGGGATTGCACGAGCTGTCGCTCAAGTATGAGAATTTCGGTATTTTCGCCCGTGGAATGTATTTTTACGATCGTAAATTGAACGACAGAATTTACGATTTTAATGACCCTCTGACCGGCAACCGCTACGACCCTTGCGCCGACAAGCGCGCCAAAGAAGTGCAGTGTAAGGATATCCGTCTGCTGGATGCTTTTGCCTATGCCAACTTTGATTTTAACGATGGCGCCAATCCCTTGACTATCCGTGTGGGTAATCAGGTGGTCTCATGGGGGGAAAGTACGCTTATTTCCCATGGTATTGCGGTAATTAACCCGGTTGATTTGAACATACTCAACGCACCGGGCGCCGAATTGAAAGAGGCCTTCAGGCCGCAAGGTATGGTGTGGGCTTCTTTTGGGGTGACAGAAAACCTGTCGCTGGAAGCTTTCTATCAATATGACTGGGAGCCTATCTGGGTTCCGACTCCCGGGTCGATTTTCGGCACCAACGACTTTGTCGGTTACGGTGGCTACAACCAAAACGCCCAGCTCGGCTTCAACGCCAACCCGGATATCAATCTCGATTTCCTGACCCAGGAATATAACCGCCTGTCCAACATGATAGCCTCAGGGCAGAGCATTCCAACGGAGCAGTTGGTGCAGATGGCGCTGGCTTATCCCACTAAGGTGACATTGGTGGAAGATGAAGCTGCTCCCAGCGATTCCGGTCAGTACGGCATCAAGCTGGGTTACTACGCCCCGGAGCTGGGTGAAACCGAGTTTGGTTTTTATTACATGAATTACCATAGCCGCCGTCCACTCATCAGTGGTACCACGGCGGACTTCAGCACAGGCGCACTGCTGTCTGATATGGCGGTGCTTGGGCAAAACGCCGGCAATATCAACCGTGAAGTACTGCTTAGCCTGGATAGCTTCTCCAAGGCCCAGGTGGTTTATCCGGAAGATATCAAACTTTACGGCTTTAGTTTTAATACCTTGATAGGCGATACCTCTGTGGCAGGTGAAATTGCACATCGCCAGGATGAGCCGCTACAGATTGATGATGTGGAACTCTTGTTTGCCGCTATGCCACAACAGCTGGCCAACGCAGGACTAAGGCCGGATCTTGATGGATTGTCTCAGTACACTTCCCATGTCAAGGATGTCGGTCCGGGTGAATACGCCGAGGGTTATATCCGTCTCGATACTACTCAGGCGCAGATGACCTTTACCCACTTGTTTGGCCCGACGCTGGGTACCGATAACCTGGTGATGCTCGCCGAAGTCGGCGGGGTATGGATCCATGATATGCCGGGTTTCGATGAACTCAGACTCAATGGTCCAGGTACAGGGCGCAGCGGCGGCAATCCGAATATGCCAGGCATCATTGAAGCGTTGCATAATGGTCCTGAAACCAATCCGTTCCCGACAGATTTCGCCTGGGGTTACCGGATTGTCGCCAAGGCCGATTTCAACAACGTGTTCTCCGGCATCAATATGTCACCTCGAGTGATTTTCTCCCATGACGTTGATGGTATCACCCCGGATCCTATGTTTCTGTTTACCGAAGGTCGCAAGTCTGTGGCACTGGGGCTCAGCTTTGACTACCAGAGCCGCTGGGGCGCCGATCTTTCCTATAACAGTTTCTTTGGTGGGGTAGGCACAACCAATGCGATGGCCGATCGCGATTATGTGTCTTTCAACGTTAAGTTTTCGATCTGATAAGGACAATAAAATGAGAACGATAGCTATATTGTCTGCTGCTGTAATCCTGGCTTTGGGGGCCACCACAGCTGTAGAAGCCAAGGTTTCCGAGGCCGATGTGGCCAAACTGGGTACCAGCCTGACACCACTCGGGGCTGAAAAGGGCCCCAATGCCGATGGTAGTATTCCGGCTTGGGACGGCGGCATTACCACACCTCCTGCCAGTTATAAAAAAGGCATGCATCACCCCGATCCCTTTCCGGATGACAAGCCGCTGGTGACGGTTACCGCAGCCAATAAGGATCAATACAAGGAGTTCCTGACGCCGGGACAACAGAAGATGTTTGAAACCTATCCTGATAGTTTCAAAATGAACATCTATCAGACCCGGCGTACCGCTTCTGTGCCGCAGTTTATTTATGATGCCACCAAGGCCAATGCGCCGAGAGCGACTCTGGTCTCAGAGGGCAATGGTGTCGATGGCGCGTCTATAGGTATTCCTTTCCCCATTCCTGCCAATGGACTGGAAGCCATCTGGAACCATATTCTCAGATTCCGCGGTGTTGATATCGAAACCGAACGTAATCAGGCGGCGCCTACCGCCAGCGGCGATTACACTTTGGTGGAAATGGCCGAAGAGATACGTTTCGAATACTCTCGCCCTGAAGCAAACTTGGAAGAGCTGAAAAAGAACAACATTCTGTTTGAATTCAAACAGGTGGTGACGCAGCCCGCGCGTTTGGCCGGTACTGCGCTGTTGGTGAAAGAAACCATGGATCAGGAGAAGGAACCCCGCCAGGCCTGGACCTACAACACTGGGCAGCGCCGGGTGAGAAAGGCGCCCAACGTGGCCTTTGACACGCCCGGCACGGTTTCTGATGGTCTGCGTACCACGGATGATTTCGATATGTTCAACGGCTCGCCTTCCCGTTATAACTGGGAGTTGCTGGGCAAGAAAGAGATCTTCATTCCTTACAACGACTACCGTCTGCATTCGGATAAGGTCAAGTACAGTGAGCTACTCAAACCCGGTCACCTAAACCCCGATTATATTCGCTATGAAAAGCACAGAGTCTGGGTGGTCAAGGCCAGCTTGAAAGAGGGCATGCGTCATATCTACAAGACTCGGGTCTTCTATCTGGATGAGGACTCCTGGCAGGTCTCAATCGCCGATCTGTACGACAACCGTGACGAACTGTATCGGGTTGCCATGGCCCATGGTCTGAACTATTACGAGGTGCCGACTCATTGGAGTACTCTCGAGGTGTATTACGATCTGCAGTCTCGTCGTTATATCGCCATAGGTTTGGATAACGAAGGCCGTATGTATGACTTCGATGCCAAGTTATCCGAGGCCAACTTCACCCCGGCTGCGCTGCGCCGCGAGGGAATACGTTAAACCTTCGTTATCTAATGGGAGGCTAAGGTCGCCCAGTAGAAAATTCCAGGGGCGCGTGCGCCCCTTTTAACCCTAAGGAAGTCTGTAATGTCGTATCGCATGCTTCAAGCAGCGGCTCTGGGCCTTGGCATACTCACATTTCAGGGCGCGATTTCGCCCCTTCACGCCGAAACGCAATCTGCAACCCGGGCTCTTACCGGTCAGCTGCAGCCTTTGGCGGTTCACTCTTTGATGTTGGATATTGCTCAGGCCGGCAGCACTATGGTGGCGGTCGGTGAGCGCGGTCATATCTTAAGGCTCAGCGCCGATGCCAATCAGTGGCAACAAGTGGCGACACCGAGTCAGGCGCAGTTGACCAAGGTATTTTTTCTCGATGCCAACCATGGCTGGGCAGTGGGCCATGATGCCACCATTCTTGTCACCCAAGATGGCGGGCTCTCCTGGCAGCAACAGTTCAGTTCGCCTGAGCTTGCCCGGCCCTTGCTGGATGTTTGGTTTGCCGACTCGCAAAACGGCATAGCCGTTGGCGCCTATGGTTTATTTCTGCGCACCACAGATGGCGGCCAAAGCTGGCTGAAAGAGTTTCATCCCGAGCTCTTGAGCCAAGATGACGCCGATTATCTGGCGGATCTTAAACAGCAGGATGAAGAGGCCTATCGGGCCGAATCCGACTCAATTTTGCCCCATTTCAATCGGGTCATCGCCCTTGATGATCAGCGTTTACTCATGGTCGGCGAGTTGGGGATGGTAGCCATTTCCGAAGATGGCGGCCGTTTGTGGCAGCGACAGGATTTTATTTATGACGGCTCTTTGTTCAATGCCATAGAAGGGGATAACCAGCTCTATGTGTTTGGTCTGCGAGGGCATGCCTTCAGCGCCCCGAAAGATATGGGTCAGTGGCAGGAGATAAAGATGCCGCTTGAATCGACCCTCAATGCGGCGGTGGAGGTCAAAGGGGGTCTGTTGCTGGTCGGCAATGGCGGCGCCGTTATTCGTCTGGATAACAACTTACACGCTGAGCTGGTAACCCAGCGCAGAGGGGAAAACTTAACGGCAGTTGCTGTTGACCCCAAGGGCCGGTTATGGATAGCCGGGACCAAAGGGCTTTTCGAACTAAAACAACAATAAAGGGCCATTATTATGTTAGACAGATTGGTCAATGGGATTGAGAGTTTTCTCTTTCGCAATCGTATCGGAGTGATACTGCTGTTTGCGCTGACCACGGTATTTTTGGGCTTTCAGGCCAGTCAGCTGAAAATGGATGCGGCATTTGTCAAAAACATTCCGCTGCATCATCCCTATATGCAGACCTACCTCAAACACCAGAAGCAGTTTGGCGGCGCCAACTCAATCATGGTGGCGGTAGAAGACAGCAGCGGTAATATTTTCAATCCGGCGTTTTTCGACACCTTCAAGAATGTGCATGATCAACTGTTCTTTATTCCCGGGGTAGAGCGCTCTCAGGTGAAATCCCTGTTTTCGCCGTCGACACGTTTTACCGAAGTGGTGGAAGACGGCTTTGCCGGAGGGCCGGTGATCCCGGCGGATTTCAGCACCACAGAAGCTGGGCTTGAACGGGTTAGAGGCAATATCGAAAAAGCCGGCATAGTCGGCCGTCTGGTGGCAGAGGATTACAGCGCCGCCATGGTGACAGCGCAACTGATGGATTTTGATCCGCAAACCGGCGAGCCATTGGATACTTTGGCGTTTGCCGCGCAACTGGAAGAGCAACTCAGAGGCCAGTTTGAAAAAGATGGCATAAAGATTCACATCATAGGCTTTGCCAAGATGGCCGGTGATGTGGCAGACGGGGCCAAAGGAGTGCTGCTGTTTTTCCTGATAGCCATTTTGGTCACGGCCCTGATGGTATATCTCTTCTCCCGCTCCATGGTGTTGACCCTGCTGCCTTTGGTGTGCAGCTTGATAGCCGTGGTTTGGCAGCTTGGGCTCTTGACCGTGGTGGGCTTTGGCTTGGATCCCATGTCGATTCTGGTGCCGTTTTTGGTATTTGCCATAGGTGTCAGCCACGGGGTACAGATGATCAACGCCATCCGCAAGCGGGTCGCCGATGGTCTGAGTACCAAGGTGGCCGCGGCTTCGGCGTTTCGTAGCCTCTTGGTACCGGGCGGGGTCGCCTTGCTGTCGGATACCATAGGTTTTATGACCTTGTTGGCAATCGATATCGGCATTATACGTGAGTTGGCGATTTCCGCATCGCTTGGGGTAGCAGTGATCATCCTGACCAACCTGATACTCTTGCCTTTGGTGATCTCCTTCTTCCAGATAAAGGCCGCGAAAGCGAATGCGGTCACCGAGGCCAAGACAGCGGCCTTTTGGCAAAAGCTCACCTGTTTTGCTACGCCCAAATATGCTGTGGTGGTAGTGGCGGCCACCGCGCTGCTTTATCTGGGCGGATTGCAGCAAGCGGGCAAGATGCAAATCGGCGATCTTCAGGGCGGAGCACCGGCGCTGCATCAGGACTCCCGTTATAACCAGGACACCTTCTTTATTACCGATCATTTTTCTATCACCACAGACGTGATGAGCGTGATAGTGGAAGCCTATCCAGAGGCCTGTACCTATCACTCGGCGTTGGAGAAGATTGACAGGTTTGAATGGTTGGCGCGCAACACACCGGGGGTTGAGTTTACCGCCAGTATCGCCTCGGTGGCACGCCAGGTGAATGCCGGTTTCAATGAGGGCAGCCCCAAGTGGCAGGTATTACCAAGAAGCCCGGCGAGCCTGGCGCAACTGGTGTCACAAATTCCTACCAGCACAGGTTTGCTGAATGGCGATTGCTCTGTGATGCCCGTGTATCTGTTCCTTAAAGATCACAAGGCGGAAACCATAGAGCAAGTGGTGAGCAAGGTGAAGCTGCTGGCCGCCGAAATGGACGACGACAAGTTGAGCTTTAAACTCGCCTCCGGCCCGGTGGGGGTGATGGCAGCGACCAACGAGGCGGTCGCCGAAGCGCAATTGCCTATGATGCTGTATGTCTATGGCGCGGTGTTTATCCTCTGTCTGATAAGCTTCCGTTCGCTGAAAGCCACGGTTGCGGTGATCCTGCCTCTGTATGTGGTATCGACATTGGCGCAGGCACTGATGACCTGGCTGGATATCGGCCTGACGGTAAGCACTTTGCCGGTTATTGCCCTCGGGGTGGGTATCGGGGTGGACTATGGCATCTATATCCTGTCGACCATGGCGGTGAAACTGCGCGATGGCATGGCAGTGCAGCAGGCCTATTTCGAAGCCTTGATGGAGCGAGGCAGTGCGGTCATCTTCACCGGTCTGACCTTGGCCATTGGGGTGAGTACTTGGTTCTTCTCTGCTCTTAAGTTCCAGATGGATATGGGAATTTTGCTTACCTTCATGTTTGTGGTCAACATGCTGGGGGCCATAATTATCCTGCCAGCACTGGTGGCACTTTTCTGGCGCAAACACAGCTAGTGATAGGGGCAGGGGAAGAAGTTTCTCCTGCCCCTGCTGAATAGTTAGTCTGTTTATCCGATTACTTCTTCACCACTCCCTTCAATATCCCGTCATTGCTGGATTTGTACAGGATGTACCACTAAAATTTTGCTCGAATTATGGTTTGTTTAGTAATAAACTGCGCGGCATGACCTCGGTCACAAAAATTCAGGCCCGGGTCATTCGACGAAGCATCCATATAATGAAAAAAGCGCTGCCATAGACGCTTAAGGAAACAGCAAAATGGCCTTGAAAGATGCAATGCCTTCAGTACTGCTTGAAAAGGTAGTTAGTTTAATCCACTCCAAAGTCCCTAAAACACAAGCAAATCAGGTGGAACAGTTCGCCACCTGCCTCTACGCTCACATGTCCAAGGACGATCTCCAGGCCCGTAACGATAGCGATCTCTACGGTGCCGTCCTGAGTCTTTGGAATGCTCTGAACAGCACGCCGTGTGGGGAAACTCACTTAAGGGTATTCAACCCAAGCCAAGCCAAGCACGGCTGGCAATCAACCCACTCCATCATCGAAGTTGTGCAGCCCGATATGCCCTTCCTGGTGGATTCTGTGGGGATGGCCCTCAACCGTTTGGGGATCACAGCTCATATGATGTTGCATACGCCTCTGGCCATTGAGCGCCAGGGCAAAGACATCAAGCGGGTCAGCTTTGTTAACGACAGCAAGGAAGACAGCGACAAGGTGGCAGTATTCCTGATTGAAATTGACCGCCAAAGCAGCGACCAGGACATAAAACAACTCGAAAAAGAGATAGAGTCCGTGCTCGGTGATGTCGCCGCCGCCGTCAATGACTGGCGCGCCATGTCCGATAAGCTGGCTGAAGTGGTTGAAGAGTTGCCAAAGCGCCCGTTCCCCGGTGAGAAAGCCGAACTCGAAGAAGCGACTCGCTTCCTTAGTTATTTGAACAACCATCATTTTACTCTGATGGGCTATCGTCGCTACGACCTGCGTAAAGTAGAAGGTGACGTTGAGCTGGTGCCGGATATGGCCAGTAGCCTGGGCCTGATGAACAAACCCGGCAAAGCGCAGCCAGAGCATGGTTTGATGCTGTCTTCTTTTTCTGAATCGGCTCGCCGTGAAGCGCTGGACAACAGCCTGCTGATCCTGACCAAGAGCAGTGCCAAGAGCCGGGTTCACAGACCCGCTTATGTCGACTATATCGGCGTCAAACGTTTCGATGAGGCCGGTAATGTCGTCGGTGAAGACAGATTCATCGGCCTGTATGCTTCCAATCTGTACAACCGTAGTCCGAAAGAGATCCCGCTGTTGGCCGAGAAAGTCCAGCGGGTGATGGACAAGTCAGGTCTGGCACCGCGCTCCCACGACTATAAAGCGTTGATGAATATTCTGGAAAACCTGCCAAGGGACGAGATTATTCAGGCAAGCGTCGACGAGTTGTCGCACATGGCTCACGGCGTGTTGGAGATGCAGGACAGAGATAAACTCAAGCTGTTTGTCCGTAAAGACGGTTTCGGCCGCTTCCTGTCCTGTTTGGTGTATGTCTCTAAAGACAGATACAACACCCGTTTGCGTGAAGATACCCAAAGGATCTTTGCCCAAACCTTTAACAGCAATGAAGAGGTGGAGTTTACCACTTACTTCTCCGAGTCGAGCTTGGCCCGTACCCACTACATAGTTAAAGTCGACAACAACAATAATTTGGAACTTGATGTGGCTGCCATAGAAAACAATCTGATTGAAGCCGCTCGCTCATGGGAAGATAAACTTCAGAGCGCGCTCAACAATTCACTGGGTGAAGAGCAGGGTACTCGCCTGTTCAAGCGTTATCTGACTGCATTCCCACAGAGTTACAAAGACGATGTGTTGCCGACGTCGGCCGTGGTGGATCTGCAACAACTGGAAGCGTTGGATGATGACCATAAGCTGGGCATGTTGTTCTATCAGCCACAGGAAGCGGCGCCCGGCAGCAACAAGGTACGTTTGAAGCTGTTCCACAAGGATGAGCCTATCCATCTGTCGGATGTGCTGCCTATGCTGGAAAACTTCGGTCTCAGGGTGATCAATGAGCGCCCTTATGAAGTGAAGAGCACAGATGGCGCGACCTTCTGGATCCTCGACTTCCTGATGACAGTACAGGGCGGCGCCACTGAAAACCTGGCAGACAGCCAGGATAGATTTCAGACCGCGCTGGCTCAGGTTTGGCAGAAAAAGCTGGAAGACGACGGCTTCAACCGCATGGTACTGGCTACCGGGCTTTCCGGCCGCGAAGTGTCAGTGCTGCGCGCCTATGCCAAGTATATGCGTCAAATAGATGCGACCTTCAGCCAGGCTTACATCGAAGAAACCTTCAGCCGCTATCCGCAGATAGCCGATTCGCTGGTGAAGATGTTTATTCGTAAGTTCAATCCCAAGCTGAAGACCCGCACGCTGGACAAGTTTATCGAGCAGATCAATCTGCGTCTCGATGACGTATCCAGCCTGGATGATGACCGTATCATTCGCCGCTATCTGGATCTTATCAACGCCACGCTGAGAACCAACTTCTATCAGCAAGATGCCGCCGGCCAGCCGAAGGATTATATCTCCTTCAAGTTTGCCCCCAACCAGATCCCTGAAATGCCCAAGCCACTGCCGAAGTTTGAAATCTTCGTCTACAGCCCAAGGGTTGAAGGTGTGCATCTGCGCGGTGGTAAAGTGGCCCGTGGTGGTTTGCGCTGGTCTGATCGCCGCGAAGATTTCCGTACCGAAGTGCTGGGTCTGGTGAAGGCACAGCAGGTTAAGAACACTGTGATTGTGCCCGTAGGTGCCAAGGGTGGCTTTGTTTGTAAACAGCTGCCGACCGAAGGCGGACGTGAAGCTTTCTTCACCGAAGGTCAGGAATGCTACCGGATCTTTATCCGTGGTTTGCTGGATATCACAGACAATATCGTCAACGGCGACCTGGTTCCCCCTGTGGATGTGGTGCGTCACGATGAAGACGACCCTTACCTGGTGGTCGCCGCCGATAAAGGCACGGCGACCTTCTCTGATACCGCCAACGCCATTGCCACCGAATATGGCTTCTGGCTGGGGGATGCTTTCGCTTCCGGTGGTTCCAACGGTTATGACCACAAGAAGATGGGCATCACCGCCCGTGGCGCTTGGGAGTCAGTAAAACGTCACTTCCGCGAAGTGGGTATCGATTGCCAGACCACAGATTTCACCTGTGTGGGGATAGGCGACATGGCCGGTGACGTATTCGGTAACGGCATGCTCTTGTCTGAGCATACCCAGCTGGTGGCTGCTTTCAACCACATGCATATCTTTATCGACCCAACGCCTGACTCGGCGACCAGCTTTGTCGAGCGTAAGCGTCTGTTTAATCTGCCTCGCTCCAGCTGGGAAGACTATAACAAGGAGCTTATCTCCAAAGGCGGTGGTGTGTTTGCCCGTAGCGCAAAATCCATCAGTTTGACGCCTGAAATCAAGAAGATGTTGGCGACCGACAAGGATGCTATGACGCCGACTGAGCTGATCAAATGCCTGCTGAAAATGCCGGTTGACCTGATCTGGAACGGCGGTATCGGTACTTATGTCAAAGCGAGCAGTGAAACCCATGCCGAAGTCGGCGACCGCGCCAACGACGGTTTGCGGGTCAACGGTGGCGAGCTTAAGGCCAAGATCATAGGTGAAGGCGGTAACCTGGGTTGTACTCAGCTTGGCCGTATCGAATACGCTGCCAATGGTGGCCGTATCAACACCGACTTTGTCGATAACGTGGGTGGTGTGGACTGTTCGGACAACGAAGTTAACATCAAAATTCTGCTCAACGCTCTGGTGGCCGAAGGTGAGATGACCCTCAAGCAGCGTAACCGCCTGCTGGAAGAGATGACTGACGAAGTCGCGCAGATAGTACTGCAGGACTGTAAAGATCAGACTCGCACCATCTCTGTGACTCAGGTGCGCGGCGCCGAACAGCTCAAAGAGCAGATCCGCTTTATCAACTACCTGGAAAAAGAGGGTAAGTTGGATCGCGCTCTGGAATTCCTGCCTACAGAAGAGGAGCTGTCCGAGCGTTTGGCCAACGGCCGAGGTTTGACCCGTCCTGAGCTGTCGGTATTGGTGGCCTACGCCAAAATGGTGCTCAAGGAACAACTGCTGACACCTGTTATCACAGATGACGCCTGGTTGAGCCAACTGCTGGTTGCTTATTTCCCTGGTAAGTTGCAGCAGAAGTATGCCGACAAGATGACTCAACATCCGCTGCGCGGTGAGATCATTGCTACTTCGTTGGCGAACGAACTGGTTAACGATATGGGGCTCAATTTCGTCCAGCGTATGCAGGATGAGACAGGCGCCTCAGTTGCTGATGCCGCCATTTGTTACACTATGGCCCGCGAAGTGTTTGGTTTGGCAGATTTAACCAAAGCCATTACTGATTTGAACGGCATAGTACCCGCGGTTGTTCAGGGCGAGATGCTGCACCAGTTGCGCCGTAACATGCGCCGTGCCTGTCGCTGGTTCCTGCGTAACCGTAGCCGCGCCATGAGCATAGAGCAGGTTGTTGCCTTCTATAAGCCGGTGTTCGACGAGCTGAAAGCCAATATCCGCTCTTACCTGGTAGCTGACGAGTTGGCGGGTATTGAAGAGGATATCGCCGCACTGGAAAAAGAAGCCGTGCCTCATGAGGTCGCCAATCTGGTTGCCAACATGAGTACGCTGTTCTCGGCGCTGGATATTGCTCAGATAGCTCAGCTGGAGTCCAAGCCGGTTTCACTGGTGGCAGAAACTTACTTCAAGTTGGGCGCAAGAATCGATCTGCATTGGTTCCTGGAGCAGATCGGTGGTCAGCCGGTGGCCAACCACTGGCAGGCACTGGCCAGAGCAGCCTTCCGTGAGGAGCTGGATTGGCAGCAAAGAGCGCTGACATCAGCGGTACTGCGCAGCTGTACCGACAGCTGTGAGTCCGATGCTATTATCGAACAATGGGTCGAACTCAATCAGGGCTTGCTGGAGCGCTGGTTCCACATGCTGGCTGACTTCAAGACCTCGCAAACCCATGAATTTGCGAAGTTCTCAGTAGCGCTACGTGAACTGAATCTGCTGATCCTGCACTGCGAAGGGCAGAAGTAAGCTATTATAACAATAAGAGCCCTGGCAAACGCCGGGGCTTTTTTTAGGTCTAGGAGAAACCATGTTTTACAAACTCGCACAAAAAGTCATGTTTCAGATGGATCCTGAGCGCGCCCACAACTTTGCCATCAGTAGTCTCAGAACCACGGGTAACTCACCGCTGAACTGCTTTTATGCGCAGCATCTTGCCCCGGCCCCGGTCGAATTCATGGGGCTGACATTCCCTAATCCCGTCGGTTTGGCCGCCGGTATGGATAAAGATGGTGAATGTATCGATGCCTTTCATGCCATGGGATTTGGTCATGTTGAAGTGGGAACCGTGACTCCAAGGCCGCAACCCGGTAACGATAAACCTCGGCTTTTCCGGATTAAACCGGCCAAGGCGATTATTAATCGTATGGGCTTTAATAATCTCGGCGTGGATAATCTGGTGGCCAATCTCAAGGCTAAAAAATCCAATGCTATGGTTGGTGTCAATATAGGTAAAAATAAAGATACACCGGTAGAGCAAGGGAAAGATGATTATCTGATCTGTATGGATAAGGTTTATGCCTATGCTGATTACATCGCGGTTAATATTTCCTCACCCAATACTCCCGGCCTGCGTACCATGCAATATGGCGAATTACTGGACGACTTGTTATCTAGCTTAAAAAACAAACAAACAGAACTGGCAGAAAAGCATGGCAAGTATGTCCCCATTGCATTAAAAATAGCGCCGGATCTGACTGAAGAAGAGATCGAAAAGATAGCCGAGTCATTATTGAAACATAAGTTTGATGGCGCCATAGCCACTAATACCACTTTGACCCGTGACGGGGTCAGTGGCTTGGCTAACTCCAATGAGACAGGTGGCCTTAGCGGTAAGCCGCTGAACCAGTTGTCGACCAAGGTGATCAAGTATCTCGCGCAATGCTTGAAAGGCGAGATCCCGATCCTGGGGGTAGGTGGTATTAATAGCGCCGAGGATGCTCTGGATAAATTGGATGCAGGAGCAAGCATGGTGCAGATCTATTCCGGTTTTATCTATCAAGGGCCAAAATTAATTAAAGATATTGTCGACGCTTATAGATCTAAATAAGTTAAAAAACACTCAAAGGGATCGCCTTGGCGATCCTTTTTTATTTGGATCGATCGTTTTTTGATCTGAAAGATCTGCCTAAGATATTGTTATCTCAGTCTAATATTTAAAACTTTTTTTGATATTGGGTAAAATATCATCTATTATTCGGTTGGTAATAAATCACAGGTCTTATTGGATTGCGTTATGTTATTAATGCCAAACAGAGATTGGCAATGGAGATATAACGATTCGTACGGTGTCCTTAGCGTATCGTTAGGTTCGGAAATGGAATTTCTGACTCCTTATAAAGCCAAAACTTTGATACCGGATGCAATGAAAGAAGCAGAATTTAGCGTCGAGCACGCCAAGTTCTATATTGACCTGCTTGATCGTCTAACCAAGTCACTGTCATTGACGGATGCACAAGTGGTTCAGTTGGCGTTAAACGCCACCGCCGCTCACTTTATGCAAAAGCCGCAGATGCCCAAGTCATGGTTTTTTGACACCAGTGCTGTCTGTGTTTACAGTGAGCCGGGAAAGGTATTTGACCTCAAATGTCGTGGAGAACGCGTGCTGGTGATGGTGGTTGAGACCGGGTTGCAGGCTTCTTTGGTGATGATGTTGGCCAACGAATGTCGACTCAGCGATGTTAAAACCCTGACCCGCTTTGAAACCATCAAGGTGATGCACGATCGTCTGCATCCGCTAAGGGCACAGCAACAGATAGTTGCTGCATGACAACTTTGTCAGCGAGTATCAACGGGGCTTATGGCCCCGTTTTGGGTTTTTCAGCTGAATGCCTGACTCAAGTGGTTAATCAAGGCCCTCAGCGCCACCGGCATATGCTCTCTGGAGCTATAGAGAGCGTAGGCCGTCATGACTCTCGGTGTCCAATCCGGCAGCAAGCGTTGTAAGCTGCCATTTTTGAGTGCCTCATCCAGCAGATAATCGGGCAGTTGGGCGATACCGCTGCCTGCCTGAGCCGCCCTGAGTAATACTGTCGCTTCATTGGCCACCAGTTGGCAGTTGACCGCCACAGATTCGTTCTGTTCTCCCTTGGAAAGATGCCAAAGATTACGATTGAAATGGCGGTATCCAAGGCACAGGTGGCGGCGAAGATCTCTGGGATGCTGCGGTGCTGGATACTGTTTGAGGTATTCAGGAGAAGCCACCAGCTGCGAATTCACCTTGATAAGCGGCTTGCCAATCAACAGGGGATCCGGGCTTGACGCTATACGGATCACCAGATCGGCCCTTTCCGCCACCAGATCCACAGTGCGATCGCTCACATCCAACTCGATTTCCACTCCGGGATTAAGCCTGATGAATTGCGCGAGGCTCGCTGCCAGCCGTGCGTGTGCGAACGACATGCTACTGCTTATTCTCAGTTTGCCGGTCAATTGTCTGCGTCTCTCGCTTAGGCTGATTTCCAATGCCTCACGGGTCGAGAGTAACTGGCGACAATATGTCAGGCACTGATTCCCGGCATCTGTAAGGGTTACACTGCGGGTGGTGCGATTGAGTAATCTGGCGCCCAACCAATCCTCAAGCGCCTTGATATGGCGGGTTACCATGGCGCGCGACATCTCAAGCCGCTCGGCGGTAGCGGTAAAGCTGCCACTGGCGGCCAGATCCACAAAAACTTCGGCGGCGGTTAATCTGTCCATCTGCGATTACTTGTCCGGATTATGCAACAATATTGCGCAATTTTAGCCGTATATCTGCATTAATTGAAATCATAAACTGGCCAACGTTGAAATTCACCGGAGTAAAACCATGCTTAAATCACTCGTATTGGCTGCCAGTTTAGTGTTGCCATTTTCTTTACACGCCGAATCGGACGCCCTCGACTTCAAAGTCTATAACGCCGACGGTAACAGCTTTCATGTCAACGCCACCCTGATAAGCGGTGACAAGGAAGCTATTTTGGTCGACACAGGCTTCACCCGCGCCGACGCCCTGCGACTGGCCGCCGAGGTTCTGGACAGTGGCAAGCAGTTGACCACTGTATTCGTCAGCCAGGCGGATCCTGACTATTACTTCGGGGTTGCCACACTCAAGCAGTTTTTCCCTAAAGCAAAATATCTGACGACCCCGGCAGTGCATGCACAAATTTCGGCCAAGCTGGAAGACAAGCTGAGCTTTTGGATCCCCAGAATGGGTAGCAATGCCCCCCTCAAGGCGCAGCTGCCAGAGATATTTAAAGGCAGTCAATTAACGCTTGAAGGCAAGGCGATTGAGATAAAAGGTGACCAGGGAATGCTGGCTGACAGGCCATACCTCTGGGTACCTTCCAGCAAAACCATTCTCGGCAATGTGGCCGTCTCCGGAGGCTTGCACCTGTGGATGGCTGATAGTCAGAGCCAGAGTGAGCGAGCGGCCTGGAAGGCACAGCTGGCGGAAATGGCGGCGCTTAACCCTGCCAAGGTGATCCCCGGGCACATGTTGTCTGAATCTTTTCTCGAGCAGGACAATATTGCCGCGACACTCAAGTACCTGCAGGATTTCGAACAAGCCGAAGCCGTCACCCAAACCAGCGCTGAGCTTATTGACACCATGCAGCGTCTGTACCCGAATGCCGGGCTTGCTATGGCATTGGAGATAGCTGCCAAGGTCAGCAAGGGCGAGATGAAATGGTGAGGCTGCACTACTTTTTTGACCCCTTGTGCGGCTGGTGCCATGGTGCGGCGCCCCTCATTCATGCCCTGAGTGCCAGACTCCCGATAGTTTTGCACGCCGGCGGCCTGATGGCGGCAACAAGAATAACGCCCGGGCTCAGGCAACATATCCTCAGCCACGACAGCAAAATTGCCAAGCTGACCGGGCAGCCCTTTGGTGACGGTTACACTCAGGGTTTGCTGCAATGCCCTGACGCTGTGTTGGACTCGGGACCGGCCATTGCCGCTATCCTGCTCGCCGAAAAGGTGGCAGGGCAGGGATTGGCGCTGCTGGAGATATTGCAGCGTGGCCATTATGTTCAAGGTTTAAGGCTTGCCGAGCCTGAAGTGTTACTGCAACTGCTGATGGCGCTGAGAAGTCTCCAGGCACTGGGGCACGAGAAATTGGCTAGCGATCTGACGGCGGTTATGAAAGCAAACTCAGCCGGGCAGATTTCGCCGCTGGCGAGCCATATCGCCCAGAGCCGGGCCATGATGGCAAAATTCGGATTGGCAGGCTTTCCGTCACTGGTTCTGGAAAGCGAAATCGGTGAGTGGCACCCTGTGCCTTTGCACCGCTTCTACGGCCAGACAGAGGCAATGCTGGGTTGGTTTGACTCAAGTTTTGCCAAACAGCTCTCTGGGATTGATGCCAAAAGGGATAATACGAAAGCCGTGCCAAGTGCCCCGGCGGCTTGTATCCGGGGAGGCGACTGCGATTAAGCTTTCCGCATGGGTTCGATAGGGCTTAAGGGCGTTCAAAGGGGCTGCAATCTTAGTCTTGGCTTGAGTAAAATGAGCACTGTAAGATTGCGATAAAAGCTGACAGCAGAAGGGGATGAACACCTGTTAGTTGCATTCATTCCCTTCGCTTTTGCCTTTATTGGTTGCTGCTTTACCACTTCCTTATGTTGGCTTTGCTCTACTCCTGTGCCGCTTTGGCCTGGGCGTGGCGTTTGGCCAGGTTGGCATGGATATCATCGAGGGACAGCTGCTGATCCTCCAGCAGTACCAAGAGGTGATAGAGGAGATCCGAGGCTTCATTCACCAACTCTTCGCGATCATGAGTGGCCGCCGCCAGCGCGGTTTCCAAACCCTCTTCGCCCACCTTCTGGGCAATGCGCTTGGTACCGCGCTGAAACAGCGAAGCGGTATAGCTCTCGTTGGGGTCTTCTTCCTTACGGGAGGCGATAAGGCTTTGGAGGCGATTGATAAAGGGGTGCACTTCGCCGCAGGCCGGATTATCCCAGCAGCTGTCAGTCCCCTTGTGGCAGGTGGGGCCTAAGGGCGCGGCCTGCAGCAGCAGGCTGTCGTTGTCACAGTCAACTCCTATGCTGACCAATTGCAGCAGATTGCCCGAGCTTTCGCCTTTGGTCCACAGCCGCTGTTTGCTGCGGCTGTAAAAGGTCACCAGGCCTTTGCTCAGGGTGACATCCAGGGCTTCGCGGTTCATATAACCCAGCATCAACACCTTGCCGCTGTGAAAGTCCTGCACTACGGCCGGCAGTAATCCCTGTTGTTTATCCCAGTCCAACTGTTTGAGCCAGTCGGCATTGTTTGTCTCGGTTGTCATATCAAATACCTGTATTGGGTTGTGGGGCATTAAGGAAGGTGCGAACAAGTCCCATGTGTGCTCTGCGCCGGCTTACGGGCCTGGATGCAAGGTGTGGTTCGCAGCCAATGGCCCTAGTCCTTTGCAAGAAGCCTTCCTTAGCTGCGAATGGCGACGCCGCTTTGCTTGAGAAAGGCTTTCAGCACCTGGATCTCTATGATCCCCTTGTGAAATACGCTGGCGGCCAGTGCGGCATCGACCTTGGCCTTGGCGAAGACCTCGAGAAAGTGCGCCATGGTACCGGCGCCGCCGGAGGCGATAAGCGGCACATCGCAGACGGCTCTCACTTTGGCGAGCTGCTCGATATCATAACCCTGGCGCACCCCATCCTGGTTCATCACATTGAGGACGATTTCGCCGCAGCCCTGGCGCTGCACTTCTTCGACCCAATCCAAGGTGTGCCATTGGGTGTCGCGGGTCGCTGCTTCATCGCCGGTAAACTGTTTCACCTTATAGCTGTTGTCATTGGCATCGAAGAAAGAGTCGATACCCACCACTATGCACTGGCGGCCGAATTCATCCTGCAGCCTGCGAATAAGGCTGGGATCCGACAGTGCCGGTGAATTGATGGAGATCTTGTCGGCACCGAATGCCAGCAGCTCGCGTGCCTGGGCCAGGGTCTTGATGCCGCCGGCCACGCAGAAGGGGATGTCTATCTGCTGCGCCACCCGGCTGACCCAGGACTTATCCACCACCCGCGAGTGGGCGCTGGCGGTGATATCATAGAACACCAGTTCATCGGCGCCTTCGGCAGCATATCTGGCCGCCAGCGGCACGATATCGCCTATGGTTTCATGGTTACGAAACTGCACGCCTTTGACCACCTTACCGTCCCGTACATCGAGACAAGGGACTATACGTTTTGCCAGCATGCGATCGCCTCCTCTACGCTGAATTCGCCGGTTAGCAAGGCCTTGCCGATAATCAGGCCGCTGGCGCCGGAATCCCTGACTGCGGCGACATCATCCAGGCTGGCGATACCGCCGGAAGCCTGCCAGGCGATATCGGGAAAGGTCTGCGCCAACTCGCGGTACAGGGCCGTATTGGCCCCCGTCATGGTGCCATCACGGCTGATGTCGGTGACCAGGGCATGTTTAAGGCCCAAAGGGGCAAACTGGGCCACCAGAGATTCCAGGGTTTTACCACCGCCACTCTGCCAGCCGTGAACCGCCACTATTTTCTCGCCCGTGGCATTGATATTGACATCCAGCGCCAGACAGATGGCCTCCGGGCCGTATTGCTCGAGCCAGGCGCCAACCAGTTTGGGCTCACGCACCGCCAATGAACCTATCACTACCCGGGAAACCCCGGCCTTGAATAGTTCATCGAGCTGACGCTGACTGCGTACGCCGCCGCCCACTTGCAGTGGTGTATCCAGGGCGGCTGCGAGCGAAGCTATCAGGCTGCTCTGGCAGCGCTCAGGGTCTTTGGCGCCGGTCAAGTCCACCAGATGCAAGAGTGAAGCGCCCTGGGCCTGATAAGCGAGCAGTTGAGCCTCAGGTTGCAGATTGAAGCGGGTTTCCTGTTGGTAATCGCCCTGAAACAGGCGCACTACCTGACCTTCTATGAGATCGATTGCCGGTATAATCATGCTACAGCTCCGTTAAAATCATCCTGGGTCAAAGTGAGAAAGTTAGCCAGGATAAGGCTGCCGATAGCGGCGCTCTTTTCCGGGTGAAACTGCACTCCCATAAAGTTGTCTTTGGCAATGGCGGCGCTGAAACGCTCGCCGTAACAGCATTCGGCTATGGTGGCCGCCGAAGGCGCGGCGCAAAAGGAATGAACAAAATAGCAGTAGCTGCCTTCATCGATACCGGTAAACAGCGGGTGCGCTTGGCCGTTTGCATCAAGTACGGGGCTCAGTTGATCCCAGCCCATATGCGGACTGGGCAACCCCTTACAGTCGATCTGGCGTATAGTGCCCGGGATCAGCCCAAGACACTGACATTCATCGGCATCCTCGCCACTTTCTTGCGAGCTGTCACACATGAGCTGCATACCGAGACACACTCCCAGCACCGGCTGTTTCAGCGCCTTGATAACAGGAATTAGCTGTTTTTCAGTGAGCGCCGCCATGGCGGCTCTGGCTGTGCCCACTCCGGGAAGCACCACTCTTTCGGCGCTGCGGATAACCTCGGCATCATCACTGATACAAACGTCGGCGCCGAGACGCTCGAAGGCATATTTCACCGAGCTCAAGTTGGCGCAGCCGGTATCTATTATCACTGTCTTGCCAACGGCTTGGGTCATTACAACACTCCCTTACTGGAAGGCAAGGCATCACCTTCAACCTTGATGGCCTGGCGCAGAGTGCGCCCCAGCACCTTGAACAGCGCTTCTACCTTGTGGTGGTCGTTGTCGCCCTCGCAGCCAAGGTGCAGGGTGCAGCGCAGGCCGTCGGCAAAGGAGCGAAAGAAGTGCGCTACCATCTCTGTGGCCAGCTCCCCGACCTTTTCCCGCTCAAATTCGGCGTTGAACTTGAGGAAGGGACGGCCGGAGAGATCCAGCAGGCAATCGCCGCGGGCTTCATCCATGGGCAGGGAAAAGCCGAAACGGGCAATACCGCGTTTATCGCCCAGCGCCTGACGCAAAGCATCGCCCAGCGCCAGTGCAGTATCTTCCACACTGTGGTGATCGTCTATCTCCAGATCGCCGTCAACCTTGACTGCCAGTTTGAAATTGCCGTGGGTGGCAATCTGATCCAGCATGTGATCGAAAAAGCCTATGCCGGTATTGATGTCGCTGTTGCCGGCGCGGTCGAGATCCACCTCGACCCGAATGTCGGTCTCTTTGGTGGTGCGCACCACAGTTGCCTGGCGACCCCGGCTCAAGAGGGCATCACAGATATCGTCCCAGTTGAGCTTTTCCCTGTCATAGCGATAGCCGGTCAAGCCCATGGCCTCGGCCAGGGCAATATCGGTTTGCCGATCACCAATAACTGCCGAGCGGGTGAAATCCACCAGGCCCTGGGTCAGAAACGCTTTTACCAACCCGAGTTTGGGTTTGCGGCAACTGCAGTTTTCATCGTTGAAGTGAGGGCAAATCAACACCTCGCTGAAGTTGACCCCCTGGCTTGAAAAAATCTGCATCATCAGATTGTGGGGGGCATCGAAGTCTTCTTTCGGGAAGGAGGGGGTGCCCAGGCCATCCTGATTGGAGACCATCACCAAGCGGTAACCGGCGCTTTGCAGTTTGAGCAGTGCCGGAATAACGCCGGGTTCAAACACCAGCTTATCCAGTCTGTCCACCTGTTTGTCGGTTTGCGGCTCTTCAATAAGGGTGCCGTCGCGATCGATAAAGAGTATTTTCTGGCTCATTGATGTTTCCTTGTGCCGGCCGCTGCCGGGCTGATTATTATCGTTATTGCACCTGGCTCAGGGCGGCGAGCAGCCGCTCGGTATCTGAGTCATCGCTGAAACTGAAACGTATGGCGTCGACAAGACGCGGATCCCGGTAGCTGCGGGCGACTATGCCAAAGCGCTGCAACTGCTCACGCACCTTGGGGGCATCGGCGAAATACGCCAGCAAATAGTTGCCGCCACTTGGCAGTACCCGGGCTCCGAGTCTTTCCAGCGCCGCAGCCACTCTTTGTCCCTGGGTCTTGAGCTGCGCCACATCGGCCTGCATTCTGGCTATGCCCTCAGGGCTTAACGCCAAAGCCGCCAAGCGTGCCACAGGGACAGGTACCGGGTAGGGGGCCAGCACCTGTTTTACCATCTCGATAATGCCTTCATTGGCCAGCATAAAGCCGCAGCGGGCTCCGGCCAGGGCAAACGCCTTGGAGAGAGTGCGCAGTACGACCAGGTTGGGATACTCCTTGAGCAAAGCGGCGGCGCTCAGCTCGGGGCTGAATTCAATATAGGCTTCATCCACTACCACTAGCGTGTCTGGCATGGCCTCGAGCACCCGCAGGATTTCATCCCGGCTTACCCAGGTGCCAGTGGGGTTGTTGGGGTTGCAGATAAACAGCAGTTTGGCGCCTTGAGCCTGGGTTAACGCTTTGGGCAACTGAAAGTTGTCATCCAACGACAGCGCCTTGACCTCGACATTGAAGGTCGCGGCACTGATGGCGTACATGCCGTAGGTGGGGCCAAAGAGGGCGATGCTGTCTGCCCCCGGGGTGCAAAAGGTGCGGATCAGCAACTCTATCGCTTCATCGGCGCCGCGGCTGCAGATGAGCTGCAAATCTGATACTCCGGCATAGGCGGCATAGGCGGCTATCACCTCTGGCGGCTGGCACTCTGGATAGCGGTTGACCCGGTCGATATCGGTGTGGTTGAAGGGGGATTCGTTGGCGTTGATCCAGACTTCCCCTTGGCCGCCAAGGCGCCTGGCGCTTTGATAGGGTTCGAGTGCCAAAAGCTCGGGGCGAGCCAGAGCGGCGGCCAGCTCGCGGCTTTGCCGGGTAACGGCAGCTGTAACCTTCTTGAGAGCCGCTGTGGGGCTATTGATGGCTGCAGGCATGGTTTTTATTCCTCCATACTCGCGGACGGCGCGCGCAATGGTGAAGTACTCTCGGACAAAGCACTTGGGGATGAAACACTCTCGGTTGAACCTTCGGGGCCGGATACCCCAAGAGAGGCCAGACGCAGGGCAACGGCATTGCTGTGAGCATCAAGCTGCTCTGCCTGGGCCAGGGTCATTACCGAGGGGCCCAAGGCGCACAGACCTTCGGCGCTCAGCTCCTGCACGGTAAAGCGGCGGCAGAAATCCGCCAGTGACAGGCTGGATACCGAGCGGCTGTAGCCGTAAGTGGGCAGCACATGGTTGGTGCCACTGGCGTAATCACCCACAGATTCCGGGGTGTAGGGGCCGAGAAACACAGAGCCGGCGGCGCGGATTTGTGCCAGCAGCGCTCTTGGGCTACGGGTCTGGATGATAAGGTGCTCGGGGCCATAGCGGTTGGAAACGGCTGCAGCCTTATCCAGTGAATCCAGCAGTAAAATACGGCTTTCGGCCAATGCCTGGCGGGCAATGTCGGCGCGGGGCAGGGCCGCAAGCTGCTTGTCCAGCTCTTGGATGACGGCTTTTGCCAGCGATTCACAGCTAGAGAGCAGTATCACCTGAGAGTCGGGACCGTGCTCGGCCTGTGACAGGAGATCGGCCGCCACAAAGGCTGGACTCGCAGTCTCATCGGCGATGACCAGCACTTCGGATGGCCCCGCCGGCATGTCGATACTGACTCGCGCCCTGGGATCCTGGGACAACTGGCGCTTGGCTTCGGTGACATAACGGTTGCCGGGGCCAAATATCTTGTCCACCGGCGCTATGGTTTCCGTGCCCAATGCCAGCGCGGCAATGGCCTGGGCGCCACCGGATTGGTAAATCTCTTCGATGCCGCATTCGCTGGCGGCGTAGATGATGGCGCTGTCTATCGGAGCCGGGCTTATCAAGACTCGGCGGCGACAACCTGCGATTCGGGCCGGCAGCGCCAGCATCAACACAGTGGAGATCAGCGGCGCGCTGCCGCCCGGTATGTAGAGGCCAACGCTGTCTATGGCCTCACTTCTGAGCTCACAGCGCACTCCGGCCTGGGTATTGATATCCAAAGCCTGAGGTTGCTGCGCGCTGTGGAACACATCTATGTTGGCCATGGCGGTCTTGATGGCGTCTTTGAGCTCAGGGCTAACGTCCTGGGCCGCGGCCTTTATCTGCGCCTGACTGAGGGCGATGTTCTCAAGGGGGATATCATCAAAACGCTCGCTGTACTCCCTGAGGGCTTGGTCACCCTTGGCGGCGACGGCCTCAATGATCTCGCTGACGCTCTGCTCGAGCGCTTTGCTGCTCACCAGGGAGGAGCGCTGGAGCGCGGCGGCCTGCTCGCTTTCGCTCAGTTTGTCCCATACCAGATACTGCATGCTTCACCCCATCATCTTTTCAATTGGCATTACCAGAATCGAGCTGGCACCGAGCTTAGTCAGCTCTTCCATTGTGTCCCAGAATAGATCTTCGGTGCTGACCGCGTGGATGGCGACCCGGTTGCTGTCATCGTTGAGCGGCAACACTGTGGGGTTCTCCGCGCCGGGCAGCAGGGCAACAATCTGCTCCAGGGTTTCAGTGGGAGCGTGCAGCAGGATATATTTGCTTTCACGGGCGCGGATGACGCCGTTGACCCGGCTCATCAGCTTGTCGATCAAGGCCTGTTTGGCCGGGGTTTGGGTTTGCTGTGATTGGATGACACAGGCCATAGAGCGAAAGATCACTTCGGTCTCGTACAAGCCATTGGCTTCCAGAGTAGCGCCGGTGGAAACCAGATCGCAGATCCCGTCGGCGAGTCCGGCGCGGGGAGCGACTTCTACTGAGCCCTTGAGCATACAGTCGCGATAACTTATGCCTTTATTTTGCATAAAACGGCGAAGCAGGTTGGGGTAGGAGGTGGCAATTCGCAAGCCTTCTAGTGAGGCGGCGTCCTGATAAGGGAACTCACTGGGTACCGCCAGCGATAAACGGCAGGCGCCGAAGTCCAGTTGTCTGAGTTTGTTGCAGGTCGAAGGTTTGCCCAGTGTCTGCCGTTCTATCTGCTCCTCTTCCAGCACATTCTCGCCAATGATCCCCAAATCGACCACGCCATCCATGACCAGGCCGGGAATGTCGTCATCACGCACCCGCAGCAGATCCAGTGGCATATTGTCGGCGTGGGCTATCAGACGCTGTTCGTTGACGGTGAATTTTACGCCGCAGTTTTTCAGCAGTTGTTGTGATTCTTTCGAAAGCCGGCCCGATTTCTGGATGGCGATGCGCAGTCGATTTGAAGTCATAGTGGTCATTCCTGTTGGTCAATTCAATCTTGGTTAAAAAACTCAAATCCGGAAACGAAAAACCCCCGGAATTCCTTCCAGGGGTTTTCAGATCTTATGAATCAACCGCCAGAAGGAATGAACCTTCGGCAGTCAGCTCCGAAGGCTACCGCTCGTGGTGGTGATGATGGATAGCGTTGCGAAGCTGTGTCATGTAATAAATCCTGTGATTTCACGCTGTAATTTGGCAGCGCATAAACATTCAATTCTGAGCCGATTCGGCTGGTGTGTTTTTAAGCTAATCCCTTTGGCAGGAATTTGCAACACCCAAAATCAAAAAATATCTGCTGCTTGAAAAGGATTCATCAAGGGAAGGGGCGAACAAGTCCCATGTGTGCTCTGCGTCGGCTTACGGTCCCGCTTGAGCATAAGTTTGCGAATCCTTAGCCTGAAGAGTTTGGTTTAAGTGGTTATGTTAACTATATCAATGCCAATTCTGTTGGCTAGAGCGGCTTGGCGATAAGGTTTGTCCCTTGTATCCGTCACTCAAATAGTGATAATGCACGCCATACCCCAGGGCAAAATGGAGCACAATGCGTAATCGACTCGTCAGCGAAACGGCACTGGCCTTCGCCCCGGGCGGCCCTTTGGCCTCCAATATCAGGGGCTTCAAGCCCAGAGAACCGCAACTGGAGATGGCCCGCGAAGTGGCCCAGTTACTCCATGGCCCAAGCGGTGCTGCAGTGCCTTTGGTGCTCGAAGCCGGCACCGGGGTTGGCAAAACCTTCGGTTATCTGATCCCGGCGCTGCTCTCCGGTAAGCAGGTGATTGTCTCCACCGGCTCAAAGAACCTGCAAGAACAGCTGTTTTATAAAGATCTGCCGGCCTTGCTGCAGATGCTGGATCTGCAAGTTCGGGTGGCGCTGCTCAAAGGGCGCAACAATTATCTGTGTCAGTTATTGCTGGAGCAGCAGTTGGATGGTGCCCAGAGCCGCAGCCCGGAAGTGCTTGATGATCTGCTCAGGATAAATCAATGGGCCGCGGCCAGCACAGATGGCGATCTTGGCACGCTGGCCACGGTTTCCGAGCAGTCGCCGGCACTGGCGCTGGTGGCTTCTTCGAAAGAGCGCTGCACCGGCAAGCGCTGCGCCTTCTATGACAGCTGCTTTACCCGCAAGGCCAGACAGAAAAGCCTGGAAGCCAGGATTATCGTGGTTAACCATCATCTGTTTTTTGCCGACAGGATCCTCAAGGATACCGGCTTTGCCGAGTTATTGCCCGATGCCGATGCGGTGATTTTCGATGAGGCTCATCTGCTTGCCGATATCGCCGTAACCTACTTTGGGCGCCAGCTGTCGCTCGCGGCCATGCAGCGAGTGCTGGAGCGGGTGGAAGCGGTATATCAACAGGAACTCAGGGATACTTCACAACTGAGCGATCTCGCCAGGCGCTGCGGCTCCCGCCTGGCGGATTGGGCGCAGATGACCCAGGCTTCCGGGCAAAGCGACTGGCGTCCCTTGTTGGCCGATAAAGAACTTGCAAGGCAATGCTGGCAGCTGCTCGAAGAGTTTCGGGCGCTGGAGCGGGTGATGCTGGCCAATATCGGCCGCAGTGATGAACTGGATGATTGCCTGGAAAAATGGCTCGATTACTGCGGGCAGCTGCAGCAGTTTTTCAACTGTGAAGATCAAAGTGCGGCTTACAGCATAGAGCAGGGCAGTCGTCTGCCGACGCTGAGAATGGCGCCTATTGATGTTGCCAAGGCGTGTCAGGCGCTGTTTGAGGTGCAAACCCGTTGGCTATTTACCTCGGCAACGCTACAGGTGAATCGCAGCCTGAGCCATTTTTGCCGGACATTGGGACTTAAGGGGGCCAGGGAGCTTATTCTGGACAGCCCCTTTGACTATCGGCGCCAGGCAATTTTGTGTGTCCCCAGGGAGCTTGGGGATGTGCGCTCTGAAGGGGATTATCAGTTTCGGCGCCTGCTTGAGGTGTGTGAGCAGGCGATTAATGCGGCCAAGGGCCGAACCTTTATTTTGTTTACCAGTCACAGGATGCTCCAACGGGTGGCGCAGGCGCTTCATGGTCGCAGTCGTTATCCTCTCCTGGTGCAAGGCAGCGCCGGTAAGCAGACCTTGCTGAAAAAGTTTCGTCAGCTGGGTAATGCCGTGCTGCTGGGCACCGGCAGTTTTTGGGAAGGTGTGGATGTGCGCGGCAAGTTACTCTCTTGCGTGATAATCGACAAACTGCCCTTTGTGTCTCCGGACGATAATCTCTATCGCGCCAGAGCCGCAGAGATCAACAAGCGACAGGGTGACCCCTTTGTGGAGTTGGCCTTGCCCCAGGCGGTGATAGCACTCAAGCAGGGTGTTGGACGGCTCATTCGTGACGAGAGCGACCGCGGTGTGCTAATTCTCTGTGATAATCGCATCGTCAATCGCAGCTATGGTCAGGCATTTCTCAACTCCTTGCCGCCCATGTACAGAACCCGCAATTTGCAATCTGCCTTGTCTTTTCTTGAAGGTATAAATTGATTAAAAACAGTTGGATACTGTTATTGATAGTGTTTGTCCAATTTTTGGGACAAATAAATTGAGAGCAAAAAGGCGCCTACTTTCAGGCGCCTTTTTGCTCTCTGTACTAGCGATTAGCCGCGATCTGCGGCCAGCCAGGAAGCAAATTGCTTGGTGTAGTAGCTGACAATCAAGCTGGCACCGGCGCGTTTGAAGCCGACAAAGCTTTCGGTAACCACGGCCCTTTCGTCCAAAGCGCCGGCCAGAGCAGCGAACTTGATCCCGGCATATTCACCGCCCACATGATAAGCCGCCAAAGGTAACTCGGTACGCTCTCTCAATTGTGACAACACATCCAGATAAGGCGTACCTGGCTTAACCATCAGAATATCGGCGCCTTCCTCTTCATCGAGCAGGGCTTCCAACAGCGCTTGCCGGCCATTGGCGCTATCCAGTTGATAACCTTTACGATTGCCGCTGAGTTCACAATCTACCGCCGCCCGGAATGGGCCATAGAAAGAGGAAGCAAACTTGGCCGAGTGGGCCAAAATGGCGACATTTTCAAAACCGGCCGCATCCAGGCCCTCACGTATGGCCCGAATTTGGCCGTCCATCATGGCCGAAGGAGCCAGCATGTCGGCACCGGCGCGGGCAGCGCAGACAGACTGCTTGACCAGGTTTTCTACAGTCGCGTCATTACAGACTTCATTGTGCTCGACCACACCGCAGTGGCCGTGATCTGTGTACTCGCAGAAACAGATATCCGGGATCACCAGCATCTCGGGTGCTTCCTGCTTGATGGTGCGGATCATCCGAGCCAACAGGCCGTCATCGTTCCAGGTATCGCTGCCGATGGCATCTTTATGGTGTGAAATACCAAAGGGCATCACATAGCGAACCCCGAGGGCCTTCAGTTCACGGATCTCTGCTGCGAGCATGCTCTCGGGCAATCTGCAGATCCCGGGAAGGGTGCTGATGGCCACAGGCTCTGTAATGCCTTCTTCGATGAACAGTGGGTGCACCAGATCTGTCAGGGAAACTTGCTGCTCGCGAACCAGATCCCGCATGGCTTCTGAGCTGCGAAGACGGCGAAGACGACGAAGAGGTTTGGTGAAGCTGCCGTGACGGCAATGACTGTCTGACATGAGAGTTCCTTTACTGCTATGGCGGATGCGTGGTTGCCAAATACTGTCTCAAGACTCGGTAACCAGCACTAAGCTATTGAGGTTAAAGGGGCGCAAGCGCCCAAGTGCGCCTAGGATACCCTTTGCAGGAAACGCGATACTATGACGGGGGTCACAGTTCACCCAGGCAGATGTTGGCAGGTGCAATACTGGTCTCACAGGGACTTGTGCCTTGTTGCCATTGCTGCTTGTCGAGCTTGGCGGTGCAGCCACTGTCTTCCATCAATGCCTGTTCACCGTCTGCGCTGCAAAGCAACAATAGGGCATGATCCTCGATACGAAACAGGTGCAGTTGGTATTGACTGAATGGCTCGAGCAGGGCGGCGTCATGGGCTGTGGCCAACGCCAATAAAGTTTGGCCGTCGAGGTTGGCCGGATGATTTTCATAACGTATGGTGGCTTCGGCCGCGCTGGTTACCTTGGTCAGTGCCGGTGCCAGTTGTTGGTATTCCTGATCATGCCTGTCACCGAGTCCGCAGCCACCAAGTGTCGGTAGCAGCGCCAGCAGCAGGCAGACGATTGGGCCTTGATGGAAAATTGATTTCATCCTTGAATCCTTATCTATAAATAGTAGGTCGGTGCTAGTTCCTGTTAGGTCTGTTCCTGCCAAAACGCCAGCTCACCGGCGGCATTCCGCCCCGTGTCCAAATTCCAGTTTTTGATACTTTCCAGATAGGCGCTGTCTTGCTCAAGCACGCCAGTGGCGATAAGTTGCCAAAAGTGTTTGACCTTTTCTCTGGCGCGCAGAAAAATCTCGTCATAATGCATCTCGCCCTCTGGGGTAGCTAGGATTAAATACGCTTTTTCGATCTGCTCCTGCTCCGGGTAGAGGACGGCGAACTTGACGCCCAGGTGGCGGGCAAACGGCAGCAGTCTGTTGCCTTCCTCGGCAATTTTGTCCACCACAGTGATAAAGCCTTTATGCCAGTCATTGATGGCCGGCGGGTTACTGGCCCATTCCTCGATATAAACATCTCTGAAGCAGTTGTCCCACAATTTCTCTATGACAGGATCCAGCTTCTGGCCTGTGGCATCGCAGCAGGCGGCAATGCCGGAGTCCAGGTGTTCGGATAGACCTATTGCCCCGAGATTGAGCTTGGGATAAATATATGCATCCTGATGCATTTCACAATGCCTGTGGGCATCGGCGTTGTCTTCGTAGGGGCCTACCTTCATCTCAATAACCGGATGGACAGTGACATCTGTGATCACATGGGCACAATAGCCCAGCAACCAGGCCAGGCCCTTGTCGCGTTCTTCCCCTTCACTGCAGGCCAGATGACGAACGCAGGCCTTGAGCATTTCGCCGCTATGCTGGTAATGCATCTTGTCGGCCCAGCTTTTGGCCTGTTGGCGGTCATTGAGAGCAAGATAGGGATAATCCGGGCTGACCGCCCCAAGCTCGCAGTACTTGAAGTGTTTCAGTAAAGCGCGAATAGCGGCCTTGGGCATATGGGGAACAGCCTCGAGTTCAAGTGGCTGTCTGAGGCTGTTGACCATTGTGAGTTGTGCATAGGCGCCTGGCATTCCCTGGCCTCCAATCCTTTGCTATTGCGTGCTGTTCCTTGGGGTTAACCTTAGCCGCTTAAGGTGACAACGGCCATAGCCCGAAGCTACTATCAAGCACAATTTACTCACGAGTAAATCAGACTGGCCGCTTTCTTGGTTGATACACGGAAACCTTCCTTAGGAAACGGCCGCTGAAGCCGGTGCTTTACTGCGGCGGATATGGCGCTCCACCAGAGCACCTATCAGGTACATCATCAAGTAACCGCAGCCGAGAGCGAGGATCACCGCCACCACATTGGCCGTCAATTGCCTGAGCAGGAAGAAAGCGCCTATTAGAGTAATGATGCCGGCCAGGCGGATCAGCAAACTGGCATTGAAGTAGCCTTCGGCCTTGATATAGGCCAGTTGATAACCGTTGAGCATCAGAAAGATGAAGAAAATGGCATAGTGCAACAGTACCGGGACGGCGCCGTGATACTGGGGCGGAAACAGCATTCTGAACAGACTCTCGCCGCCCAGCAGCATGACAACAAAGAAACTGATGCTGACAATCAGCGCCAGCTTGTAGAGCCAGTGTTTGATGGCGCGGATCTGTTCATTGTCCCGGGCGCGAACACATACCGCCAATTCCGGCAATACGAAGCGGTAGATGGGGAATACAAACAGCAAGGTCATATAGGTAAATACCGGCCTGACCACCACTTGGAAATCCCCCAGCTCTTCGACGCTGAAATAACGTATGGTCAGCAGTACGGTAATATAGATCATCAGAATGCTGGAGCCTGCCTCGAGCGAGGCGGTGACACTGCGCTTCATAAAACTTTTCAGCGCCGGCTCCAGATTGACCTTGGCGAGCGGCGCGGTGGCGATTTGACGCCGCCTTCTCAGATACATAAAGGCCGCGATAATCAGAGACGATAGCGTCGTGGCGTAAAAGAGTGCCCCCAGCGGCGCCATACTCAGCCCGTAGTAACAGATGGCAAAGGCCAGCACCAAAGACAGCGGCTCCATCCAGGTTACCTTGTTGCTGATTTCATAGAGACGATACATGGCAACCAGGTTGGTAAAGTACACCTTGAGCCCCATGCTGACTATAATGCCCACCAGTTGCAGGTACTCCACATCTATGGCGAGTTTGTGCTTGATATAGGGCAGTATGATGCCCCAGGTCAGCAGCACTACAAGGATCAGCACATAGCGGAAAATATTGATGATATCCCTGTCGTTGCGGGTCTGGCTGTAAGACACCACCATAGACGAGCGAAAGCCTGTCATCAGGATCAGTGACAACGAGATGATATCGATAACCGTGTGGTAGATAGCCAGATCCGCCTTGGGAACCCAGCTTGCGAGCCAGACTTTAAAGGAAAACCCGATTGCTATGCTGATGAGCGTGGCCCAAATACCGGCGACAAAGGCACGTTTCAACCGCGAAACTGCGGTTTCATTGGAAGACTGAGAGAGGCTGGACATAACAGACGCTAACCGAAAAGGGGACTCTATATTAGTTGAGAACTGTTCTCATTGTCCATGATAAGGATCACAAGGGCAGATCCGGGCTTGGTTTCGGCGTATTTGATGGTATGATCCCGCCGCTATTAACTCGCCGAAGGCTATACCTTCGCTTATCAAGGTTTAAACCATGACATCGACTACACTTGCCAATTCTCCTGTTATTCTGGCTCTGGATACCTGTACCGAACTCTGCTCAGCGGCGCTGGCATGGCAAGGTGGCAGTATTGCCGAATCTGTCGATGCTCCCCGTGAACATAGCCAAAGATTGCTGCCTATGATAGAGAACTTGCTGAGCCAATCCGGGCTCAATATGCAGGATATCGGCCTTATCGCCTATGGCCGAGGGCCAGGCAGTTTCACCGGTATCCGCATCTGCACCTCTATGACTCAAGGGCTGGCGCTGGGGCTGGATGTACCTGTAATCGGTATCTCTACCTTGGCCGCCATGGCGCAGCAAGCGATAACCGAACATGGTGCGCAGCAGGTGATTTGTGCCATAGATGCCCGCATGGGCGAAATCTATTGGGCGGCGTTTGAACAGGAATCCGGCCTGGCCAAACTGGTGGGCATAGAGCAAGTGAGCGCCCCTGAGACAATGACCTCGCCCTTTGCCAATGCGGATAAGGTGTATTGCTGTGGCACAGGGTTTGACGCCTACCCGGCACTGTTACAACATGCCGAGAACTTGACCTTGCTTGATGCGGTGAAATATCCTCAAGCCAGTGCTATGCTTGCTTTGGCAAGCCTTGGCTGGCAACAAGGACAGGCCACCTCGGTCGATGAGCTGGCGCCTGTGTACTTGCGAGATACAGTTGCCTGGAAAAAACTGCCGGGAAGGGAATAGGGCTTCAGGCGGGTTAACTGCCTCATGGGCTTGGGGCAAACGGAGAGCAAAGCAGTATCATGATGATCAAGCAGACGGGACATCCGGGTGCAGTTCAAAGTCTGTCGCAGGCGGTAGCCGGCAATAGACCTCCGGAGCGTGCCCAGCAAACCGTTGAGACTCAAAATGAAATCCTTGTCAGCCCATCCAGACAGTTGCTCGAGTTTGACAGCCAAGCCCTTAATGACAAATACCAGCAAAGAGAGCAACTGAAGCGGGAAACTGCCGGTCATTCAGACGCAATCGCCCTCTATCTCCATACTCAACACGCCGCGCAGCGTGACGCTATCTCAGCCATGGTGGGCATAGATGTCTACGCCTGATAGCCCCGCCGATAACGCGTTTGTAAAACCTTGCCATTCTGCGCAATTACCGGGAAGAGGCCAGTTTCTGCTGGAACTCTTGCTGGCCTTGATGTTGACTCATTTGCCCTATGTCTCAGTGCCTTTCAAATGGCTGGAAAGCTATTTTCATGAGTTGTCCCATGCGCTGGCAACGCTGTTGAGCGGCGGGATTGTCAGCCATATCCAACTCTTTCCGAATGGCGCCGGTTTCTGTTTCAGTCAGGGCGGTTGGCCGCTCCTTATCGGCTTCAGTGGTTATTTGGGCGCGGCCTTTTGGGGCTGCCTGCTTTACCACCTGGCCACTTGGCCGCGGGGGATCCGTGTAAGTTTTGCCTTTATCGGCGCCTTGGTGCTGCTCACCATACTGCTGTGGGGGCGGGACTTACTTACCCTGAGTATTCTCATTAGTCTGAGTGTATTGTTTCTGCTGCCGTTGAAATTTGGCGGCAACCGACTGCTCAGCGGTAGCCTGCGCCTGGTGGCCTTGATGGTGATGCTCAATGCGCTCGCCAGCCCTGCCGTGTTGCTGGGGCTGGACGACAGGGGGGATGCGGTATTGTTGGCCGAGCACAGTTGGGTGCCTGCGTTCGTCTGGGTATTGCTGTGGTTCGCTTCCGGCTTATTGGCGCTGCTGCTTTGCTGGCGCCGCATAGATGGAAAATCAAACTGATCCTTGGCAAGTCTGCCGCTCACTGTTAGCTTGAACTCCAATCTTATTTGGCACCAGTGCGTGCCAAAAAGTCGTGTCGGCGGGTCTGTTGCCGCAGCATAAGTCCAGATTCAAAGGAGAAGGGAAATGGAATACAAGCAATTCAATCGTAAGCTGGCAACGCCGCTTGGCAAGGCTTTGCTGGTGGCTGGCATGCTGCTTGGCAGCGGTGCGGCGCAGGCCGGCGAACAGGCGTTGCTGGAGGCGGTTAACAGTGACTTTCGCCGGGAAGCCAATGTCGAGCGCGACCAATATCGTCATCCAGAACAGACGCTGGCTTTTTTCGGGATCACGGCGGAGCAAACCGTGATTGAACTCTGGCCCGGCGGCGGTTGGTACACAGAAATCCTGGCGCCCATGTTGGCGGATAAGGGGCAGTATATTGCCGCCGGTTTTAACACAGAGCCGCAAGAGGACACCCCGGGCAGCCGTTATCGGGCCAAAGCGGGCAAGCGTTATCTTGAATGGCTGCAAGCTCACCCCAAAGAGCTCGGCAAAATCAAACAGGTGGTTTTGGATCCTCCAGCACAGGTAAAACTGGGAGAAGATGCCAGCGCCGATACGGTACTGACGTTCAGAAACCTGCATAACTGGGCCAGTCAGGGGCAACTGCAAACCGTGTTTCAGGCTGCCTTTAATGTGCTTAAAGATGGCGGCGTCTTTGGAGTGGTTGAGCACAGGGGCAAAGCCGGTAATGGCCCTGACAGCGGTTACATGATGCAGGATGAGATGATAGCACTGGCAGAAAAGGTCGGCTTCACCTTGGAAGCCAGCAGTGAGATCAATGCCAATGCCAAGGACAGTAAGGATTACCCTAAAGGCGTTTGGACCTTACCGCCGACATTGCGATTGGGTGAGCAGGACAGGGACACTTATCTCAAGATAGGAGAAAGTGACCGTATGACACTCAAATTTATCAAAAAAGCGAACTGATACACTGACAACAGAGGCATTATGTGGCAACCTTCCGCCCCCGTAAAAGCACTGAAGCTCCCGCTGCCGCACCTCACGCTGGCGGCACAATGCTGGGGAGCGGAGGATAAGCCGCTGTTACTGGCATTGCATGGATGGCTGGATAACAGTAACAGCTTTGCCCCTTTGGCCGAGAAGCTGATGAATGATTATCGTATTCTTGCCATCGACTGGCCGGGACATGGTTTATCGGATCACAGGCCAGGGCGTTATCCGCTGCACTGGATTGATTATCTGTATGATCTTGAGCTGCTGCTGGGCAGCTTGGCCGGTGATGCGCCAGTCACTTTGTTGGGGCACTCGCTGGGAGGGATTGTCGCCAGTGCTTATGCCGCAGCGTTTCCTGAGCGTGTCGATAAGTTACTGTTGATTGAAGCCTTTGCTCCTCTCTATGAGGCGGTGGAGCAGGCTAAACCCAGGCTGAGAAAGAGCTTTGCTGCCCATAAGCGTATGCTCGGCAGCAAACGTAGCCAAGTGGTTTATGACAGTATTGAACCGGCCATCAAAGCCAGAGTGCAGTTGACCGGACTGGCCGAGCCTTGGTCCAGATTATTGGTGACGCGCAATATGCAAATTGATGCATACGGCGCCAGATGGCGCAGCGACCCAAGGCTAAGGCTCGACTCGCCGATGCGACTTTGTTTTGAGCAGGTAGCATCCCTGATGCAGGGAATAGCCATCCCCAGCTTGCTTATCACGGGTGAGCAAGGATTTCCCGGATTGGTGCAGAGTTTACCCCAGGCCCGCGCCTGGTACAGCGAGTTGCAAGTAGTGCAACTCCAAGGGGATCACCATCTGCATATGGAGAATGCCGATGAGGTAGCGCAAACTCTGGCCGGATTTCTCCAAGGTAGAAAATCCAATCCGGGGGACTAGGCAAATAAAAGCTTTTATGTGATGATGATCAAAATTTTAAACGCCCGTATGATTTTTGCGGCGCGAAAGTTAACTACCAAGAGTCGAGGCCCAAGGCCTTAATAAGAACTTTATAAAAATACTCAGTGCTTTGCCCGCAGACGCTGCGGGCTTTAACGACAGAGAGAGTCGTTTCCGCTGAAGACGGAATTTTAGGAGAGATTTGTGGACCAGCCCTGGATTAACAGTTTGCCTGCCGACGTGCCTGCCGAAATTGATACCAGCCGCTATGCTTCCTTGCTGGAGATGTTGGAATCAGCGGTCAATACCTACGCCGATCAACCCGCCTTCGTTAATATGGGCGCAACCCTGACGTACCGAAAACTGGAAGAGCGCAGTCGTGCCTTTGCCGCCTATTTGCAAAATGATCTCAAATTGCAGAAGGGCGATCGGGTGGCGATCATGATGCCAAACCTGCTGCAATACCCCATCGCTCTGTTTGGTGTGTTGCGAGCAGGCATGGTTGTGGTCAATGTCAATCCGCTCTATACCCCGAGAGAACTCAAGCATCAGTTGGTCGATTCTGGCGCCAAGGCGATAGTGGTAGTGTCCAATTTTGCCAGCACGCTGGAGCAAGTGGTCGATCAAACTCCGGTCAAAAACGTGATTATCACTGGGCTTGGCGATCTTTTGAGTACCCCAAAGGGTACCCTGGTTAATTTTGTGGTGAAGTATATTAAGCGCCTGGTGCCCAAATACTCATTGCCACACGCCATATCCATGCGTCGTGCGCTTCGGGCGGGTAAAAAGGCGCAATACGTCAAGCCTGTGGTCAAGAGTGACGATATCGCCTTTTTGCAGTATACCGGTGGTACTACAGGTGTTTCCAAGGGGGCCATGCTCAGCCATGGCAACATAGTTGCCAACGTATTGCAGGCCAACGGTGCCTATGCCCCTTTGCTCAACGACGGCAAGGAGTTTGTGGTAACCGCCTTGCCGCTTTATCATATTTTCGCCTTAACTGTGAACTGTTTGCTGTTCCTGCATAAAGGCGCCAACAACTTACTGATCACTAATCCCAGGGATATCCCGGGATTTGTGGCCGAACTCAAGAAAACACCTTTCACTGCTCTCACTGGGGTAAACACCTTGTTTAACGCCCTGGTCAACAGTGAAGAGTTTGCTGCTTTGGACTTCTCCCGCCTCAAACTCTCGATTGGTGGCGGTATGGCGGTGCAGCGCGCCGTGGCCGACAAATGGCAGAACATCACCAAGACCCGCTTGCTCGAAGGCTATGGCCTGACCGAAGCTTCACCTCTGGTTGCTTGCTGCCCTTATGATTTGGCCGGTTACAACGGCTCTATCGGCTTGCCTGCGCCCTCGACACAAATTCAAGTGCGTAGCGATGATGGTCAGGTGTTGCCTCAGGGGGAGACGGGCGAACTTTTTGCCAAAGGGCCTCAGGTGATGCTTGGCTACTGGCAACGTCCGGAAGAAACGGCCAAGGTGATCGACAAGGATGGTTGGCTGGCCACAGGCGATATCGGCTATATGGATGAAAAAGGCTTTTTCTATATTGTCGATCGCAAGAAGGACATGATCCTGGTTTCCGGCTTCAACGTTTTCCCCAATGAAGTGGAAGAGGTGGTGGCCTTGCATCCCAAGGTGGTTGAAGTAGCCGCCGTGGGTGTGCCACATGAGGTCAGTGGTGAACTGGTGAAGATTTTTGTGGTTGCAAAAGACAAATCTTTGACCGAGAAAGAGCTTATCAAACACTGCCGCCATCATTTAACAGGATATAAGGTGCCGAAGCTGATAGAATTCAGGGACGAATTGCCGAAAACCAATGTAGGAAAGATCCTGCGCAGAGAACTCAGAGATGAGGCCAAATCTGCATAATATAGAGAGCCGGCGCCAGCCGGCTCTTGTGTTTCCGAGACCTGGAAACTCGCGCAGGATGGGAGTTGAAGTTGCAAGATTACCTGTATGTAAAAGATGACGCCACCCTGGCACAGTTGGTAGCTCAATACCGTGAGGCTGAACTGCTGGTGCTGGATACCGAATTTGTACGCACCCGCACTTATTATGCTTGTTTAGGGCTTATTCAGGCCTATGACGGCAAGACTCTGGCGCTGATAGACCCTTTGGCCATCTCGGATCTGTCGGGCTTCTGGGCCTTGTTGACCGATGAGAATATCACCAAGTTGTTGCACTCCTGCAGTGAAGACTTGGAAGTGTTTGCCCGCCAGGGCTTGTGCCAGCCCAAGCCTTTGTTTGACAGCCAATTGGCGGCGGCCATTGCCGGCCTGGGTCATGGCCTGGGTTATGCCAAGCTGGTGCATGAATGTCTGGGAGTGGAGCTTGACAAGGGCGAGTCCCGTACTGACTGGCTGAAAAGGCCGTTATCAGAGGCGCAGCTCAGCTACGCCGCCAATGATGTCTATTATCTTTACCAACTCTATCCCCAGTTGCAGCAGAAACTGCAGCAGCAGGGCAGGATTGAGTGGGCATTGGAAGAGAGTCAACGCATGACCGAAGGGCGTCTGGATCCGCCGGATGAAGACACGGCCTATCTTAGGGTCAAGAACGCCTTTCAGTTGAGTACACCCCAATTGGCTGTGCTCAAGGTACTGGCGGCCTGGCGTTTGCGTAAGGCGTTGGCAAAGGATATGGCGCTGGGTTTTGTCATGAAAGATCATGCCCTTATCGGTTTGGCCAAACGCCAGCCCAGAGGGATCAATGACGTGCTTGCCATGAAAGAGCTGACGGATCATGAAAAGCGTCTCTACGCCAAAGACGTGCTCAAGGTTATGGCCAAGGCGGATATGAGTAATCTACCTGAGCCCTTGGATGTGCTGGCGCTCAAACCAGGGTACAAGAGCGCTTTCAAGAGCATTAAGCAGTGCTTGAGCGAGGTTGCAGAATCCGAAAGTGTGCCTATGGAGTTGCTTGGCTCCAAGCGCCATATTCATGAATATCTTGAGTGGATATGGGACGGTAAACAGGGACCCACTCCCTTGGTGTTGCTGGGATGGCGCGGCCAACTTGTAGCTGATAAATTGGCGAAATTGGCTCTCTGATCCAGGTTTGACTTATATTACTTTGGTACTTAGATACACTTGACTGGTAAATTTTTGGCATTCCCTTCAGGGAGCCGCGTTGTATGTTTTAGCGCGGTTTCCATGAGGGGAATGCCATAGATAAACACAGGTGTTTTTACACGCTTTGGCAAATGGCGCCTACCTGGAAAAATAACGCCGTTGCTTTGTTGTCAAAACTGGGCGATGAGCTCTTTTTGACGTTCGCTTTGCCTGGTGAGCTCCTTTCCGTGATGGCTTGCGGCTTCACTGTTATCGGTTAAACAGCCAACGCCCTGTTGTAACTGTTCTGAATGGCGGTGTAACTGTTCTACCACACAGGCTTGCTGCTCGGTGGCAACGGCTATTTGCTGGCTATGGGCGGCAATTCGGCCCAGTGCACTGGTGGCTTCGTCCAACCGTTGCGCCAACTTTTGCTCCAGTTGCAGACTTTCTTTGGTCAGTTGCTGGCTGCGCTCCATCTCGGTCACTGTCTGGCGACTTTGCAGACTGAGCTCGGCAATAATTTGATGTATTTCACCGGCGGATTCAGAGGAGCGCATTGCAAGGTTACGTACCTCATCGGCCACTACGGCAAATCCGCGCCCGGCTTCACCGGCTCGGGCCGCTTCGATAGCCGCATTGAGCGCCAGCAGATTGGTTTGATCAGAAAGTTGTTCAATCACTTCCAGCACAGTGTTTATACTACTGCAGCGTTTGTCCAATGCCAGCAACTGTGCTTCAACCTTCGCAAGCAGAGCGGTGACTTCGCTGTTGGCGGCGCGGCTGGCGACCAGAGCTTCTAGAGTGTGGCGGTTGCTTTGTTCAAGTTCAGTCACCTCGTTGGCCGTTTCGGCTGATGTATCAGCAATCTCGGTCACGGCACCTCTGAGCTCGTTGATGGCATCACCTTGCTGTTTCAGAGCACCGGTTTGCTGTGACAGTTCGCGGTAGTTGGCATCGACGGCGGCCTGATGGGCACTTAAACTGTTATCGAGGATCTCACCGCTGTCTTTTATCCGTCCTGTGATGGCGAATATCTCGGCCTGCTGCATTCTCAAACTCAATTCCAGCTCGGCGAGTTCATCTGTGCTGTTGCAGTAAATAGCCTGCATCAGTGGATTATTCTGTACTCCGCGGCTGAGTTGACTGACATTATTTAACCTTTGTTTGAGCCTGAAAAGACTCCAGCCCATCAAAGTTGCCGCTGCGCTGACCGGCACAAGTAGCCAGAGACCGCTTAGCCAGGGCAGGGTCACCAGGGATAGCAGTGATGCGCCCCAACAGAGCGCTAGCTTTGCCGTTAGCCCTATTCGAAAGCGTGGCAGTATCGATTTTCCTTGATTGATGGCCTGGTAGCAGTTTTCGGCTCTGGCGATAAGCTCAGGGCTCGCCTTGGTACGTACTGATTGATACTCAACTATTTTACCCTTGCGGCGAATCGGGGTGACGTAGGCGTTGACCCAGTAGTGACCGCCGTCTTTGCGGCGATTTTTAACCAAGCCCATCCAGCTGTTGCCATTTTTGACTTGATGCCAGAGATCGGCAAACGCCGCCTTGGGCATATGAGGATGGCGCACTATGTTGTGACCATGCCCCAAGAGTTCCTCACGAGAAAAGCCGCAAAGATCAATAAATTCTTGATTGATATGGGTGATGCGCCCTTTGAGATCTGTGGTGGATAGAATGCGGGCATCTTCCGTCACAGGTGTTTCAATGTCGGTAATGGGCAAATCTCTGTTCATCGTGTTTGTTTAAGCTGGATTAATACAGCGGACGATTATCAACAAAGAGAAGTGTCAAATTTGTGACAGGGCACGAATGGATTATGATTGTAATATAATAACTTGCAAAAGTTTGAACAGGATCATAAGCGGCACCTTGGGTGCCGCTTGAGTAAGAGTTTTTATCAGGTCTTGACCCGGGTCACGTCCACGAATAGGGTCAACATCTGTCCGGGTTGCAGGTACTTACTGGCTTTGAGCTGGTTCCATTCCAGCAGATCATTCACACTGACATTGAACTTGCTGGCGATTCTTGCCAACGAATCACCGGAGCGAACCTTATACTTCACGGTGCGCATTACGGCGTTGGCACTCTGGGATTTGCCGGAAGCTTTAGTCCAGATGGTCAGTTGTTTGCCGGGACGCAGCGGCGTTTTGGTCGATATCCCGTTCCATTTCACCAGCTCGTTGACACTGACGCCATTATCCTTGGCTATCTGCCACAGGGAATCACCGGACTTGACCAGGTAGCTGCGTTTGCTCTTGCCGGACTTATTCTGACCCAGGCGTTGCTCCTTGGAGAGCGGGTAGGCCGATGCGTCCTTGAGGGCGACCGGGATCAACAGGTGCTTGCCAGCGACAATATTGTTGCCACTAATGCCGTTGACCGAACGAATAACATCGATACTGGTATGATGCTTCTTGGCTATTACTCCAAGAGAGTCACCCTTGCGGATCTTGTATCTGAGCCAGTTGAGGCGCTCGCTTGGCGCTGTACTGGCCAGGGCGATTTCAAACTCTTTGGCTTTGTCCAGCGGCAGTACCAGCTTGTGTGGCCCTTCCGGCGCTGTGGCCCAGCGATTGAAGCCTGGGTTGAACTGTTGCAGTTCATTGACTTCCATACCGGCAAGGCGCGCTGCCAGGGCCAAGTCTATCTGGCTGCCGACATCGACCACTTCCAACTTCTGTTCGTTGGCGATCGGTGTCAGTTGGATACCATATTTATCGGCATTTTTGACGACATCTGCCAGTGCCAGCAATTGCGGAACATAACGCTCGGTTTCCTTGGGCAGCGACAGCGACCAGAAGTCGGTAGGCTGTCCCTTTTGGCGGTTGCGCTTGACCGCATTCAACACCCGACCTTCGCCTGTGTTATATGCAGCTATGGCATAGAGCCAGTTCTCGCCGGTCTTGTCGTAGAGGTATTCCATCATATTCAGCGCTGCGGCTGTGGCAGCAGGTACGTCGCGGCGTCCGTCATACCACCAGTTGATCTCCAGACCAAAATGCAGCGCCATGGGCGAGGTAAACTGCCATAATCCTGAGGCGGCACCATGGGAGTAGGCGAAAGGATCGAAGGCACTTTCCACTATCGGCAGCAGTGCCAGCTCCATCGGCAGTTTGCGCTCTTCTATCTGCTCGACAATCAGATACATAAAGGGAGCAGCCCGTTCGGAGATCTGCTCCAGGTGTCTTGGATTATCTATGTACCATTGACGGTATTGGCGCACCAGCTTCTCATCGGGAACCGACATATTGAGTTGGTTGCGGATCCGCTGCCACACGTCAGTGACAACAACTTCCGGCTCGCTGATGACTTGTGGAGCCTGAGTAATGATCGGAGCCGGGGTGGCCTTAACCGGCGTTTCGGCAGTAGACTCCGGCGCTTGAGACAGCAGCTGACAGCCGCCAAGCAGGGAGAGGCTCCCCGCCAATATAAAAAATCTGATTTGCTTCAAAAACAGCAATCCTCGAATGATGGCCTGAACAGACAGGCAAACGCACATCAAACGGAAACCCGGGATAGGCCTGGTCCCTTGGCCCGGGATTGTACCTTGGGTGATACTTTTACCCTGGTTTGGTTTCCGTGGTGAAAAAGAAGCGCCGTTACTGAAAGCCAAGTATTATTATTTAAAACAATTAGATAAATATATCTTGGCTGAGCGTTGTCATAATAACGACACAAAAAGGCGGCTTATTGTAACCCGGTTTTCAGAAATTGTCTTTCCATTGCCTGAGAACTGCAAAGCGGCTCACGGGATCATGGCAGGGCTGACCGCTGTGGGATTCGAGCCTGCTCTGCAGTGTGTTCTTTTGGCAGCGCATAAAGGGGTTGATGGCCTTTTCACGACCAATAGTGGAGGGGAGTGTAGGCTCTTGCTGCTCGCGCAGCGCTTCGGCGGCAAGTTGGTAGTCAGCCAGTGCCTGGTTGTCCGGCTCAACGGCTTTGGCAAAACGCAGATTGGCCAGAGTATACTCATGGGTGCAATACACCTTGGTGCTGTCATCGAGGGCAGCAAACTGACTCAAAGAATGGTACATCTGCTCGGCGCTGCCTTCAAACAGGCGACCGCAGCCGGCGCAGAATAGGGTATCGCCGCAAAACAGCGCATCGTCAATCAAATAAGCGATATGATCCAGCGTGTGCCCGGGAACCTTAAATACCCGGCATTCAAGAGCAAATCTACCTTGCCCTGGCTCAAGCCGATATTCACCTTCCTCTGTTAGTGGCTGGGTAATGCCTTTGATGGCCGGATTGGCTGGTCCGTAAACCGGGAGCGAGTCAAAAGTTTCCGTCAATGCCGGAATGCCACCGGTATGGTCGCTGTGGTGGTGAGTTATCAGTACTCCGGCTAAAGTCAGGTTATTTCGCGCCAAAAAAGCCAATACCGGCACGGCATCACCCGGGTCGACCACCCAACAACTATCACCTTGGGGCGCCACTATGGCCCAGATATAGTTGTCATCGAAGGCGGCTATGGGCGTTATCTGAGGCTGGGGATGGGTGATATGGACGTTGGACATAAGCTCAAGGCTCCTTTAAGTCGGCGGGATCAGTTTCAATTTTACTGAGCCTCATACTTGCTTGTATAGGGGATTCGTTATTAAGCTGAGGCTAGAATGGCTTAACCGGAGTATCTATGCCTCTCTCGTCTGAGTCCAGACCCAGTTCCTGGGATAGTTTGCCCGCCGGTGAGACTATCAAACGTGAACTGGAAAGCAAACTGGCCTATTGGTGGCCCAGGGTGTTTGGTTATCATCTGTTGCGCCTGGGGGCCTTAAGCCGCGAACTCGAGATCAAAAACTGTCCGGTCTGGCATCAGTTCTCTCTCTTCCCTGATAAAGGTGCTTCAATAGTTGCCGATTTTGCCTCGCTACCGTTGGCGCCGGCCAGCATAGATGCAGTAGTGATGAACCTGGTGCTGGAGTTTGAGGCAAACCCTTACCGGATTTTGCGTGAAGCCGACAGGGTGCTGGTCAGTGGCGGCTATCTTTTTATAGTAGGAATTAACCCCTTCAGCTGTGCTTTTTTTGGCAAGTTGCTGCCCAGATTTCAACAGGCCTTACCCTGGAGCGGCCATTTCTTTATGCCGGCCAGGATTAAAGATTGGCTCGGGCTCCTGGGGTATCAGGTGGTGCATGACGAGCGGCTCTTATATCATTCGCTGCTCAGCGAATCCGCGCCGTTGAAAATATGGCATCATTGGCAGCAAAAATGGCTGCCGGGTACCGGCTCTTTGTATCTGTTGGTGGCCCGCAAGCTGGATTCGCCGTTAACCCCCTTGGGAGATAAACGCCGCCAGCGGATCCCAGGTTGGCAACCCACGCCGACGCCGGGATTCTCCGGCAGACAATTGGAGCGCGACACTAAAGAAGAGCAATAATTTTAATGCGTATTACCCTGAAACAGTTGATGATTTTTGAAGCCGTGGCTCGCAGTGGTCAGGTAGTTAAAGCGGCCGAGCGGGTTAACCTCTCCGCGCCGGCCACATCTATGGCGTTGTCGGAACTTGAAAAGCAGCTCGATACCCGCTTATTCGAGCGTATAGGCAACCGCTTGCAGCTTAACTCTCAAGGCAGCCTACTGCTGCCTCTGGCCAGCGATGTACTGCAGCGCATCGAGCGCATAGAGCAGGCGTTTACCCCGAATAATCACGAATTGGCCGGTATGTTGAATGTCAGCGCCAGCTCTACCATAGGTAATTTTCTGCTGGCCAAGGCGGCGGTGGCATTCAGCCAGCAACATCTTCAGACTCAGGTCGACTTGGCGATAGACAATACCCGCAAGGTTATTCGCGATGTGGCCGAGTTTCGCGCCGAGTTGGGCTTCATTGAAGGTTACTGCCTCGATAGTCGTATCGCCGTATTGCCCTGGCATCAGGACTGTCTCAAGGTATTCTGCCATCCGGCGCACCCGCTGGCGGGAAGCAAGGTCTCGCCAAGCGAGCTCAAGGGGCTCTCCTGGGTATTGAGAGAAGAGGGCTCAGGCACCCGGGAGTACTTTGTCGATGCTGCCAACCGCCTTGACCTGCAGCCAGAGGCCCGTTTCTGTTTTCCAACTCCCGATGCCATCAAACAGGCGGTGAAGCAGGGCGCCGGGCTCGGAGTTTTGTCCGAGCTGACACTGGATAAAGAGCTGGCCCGTAGAGAACTGGCGTTGGTTGAGGTGGAGGGGCTGGCGCTTGAGCGGCCGTTTTACCTTATTCGCCACAAGAGCCACAGCCTGACGCCATTGGCGCAGGCCTTTATCGACTTTTGCGGCAAATTTTTGAAACTCAAGACAGTCGCGGACAAAGGGATTTAGAGGCTGTCCTGATAACCCTTATCGATTGTGGCAGGGTTGGCTTCGGCGGCTTCGCGGGCCAGGGCATCGCAACGCTCGTTCTCCGGGTGTCCGGCGTGGCCCTTGACCCAGCGCCAGTCTATCTGGTGTTGTTGCGTGGCCTTATCCAGCCGCTGCCAGAGATCGACATTTTTCACCGGCGTCTTGTTGGAAGTGACCCAGCCTTTTTTCTTCCAGCCGTGGATCCATTGGGTGATCCCCTGGCGCATATATTGGCTGTCGCTGGTCAGCACGATTTTACAAGGCTCTTTCAGGCTTTCCAGCGCGATAATGGGGGCCAGCAACTCCATGCGGTTGTTGGTTGTCAGGGCAAAGCCACCGGAGAGTTCTTTGGTATGTTGTTTATAGCGCATGACGACACCATAGCCGCCGGGGCCGGGGTTGCCCAGGCAAGAGCCATCGGTGTATATCTGGATCTGTTTCAGTTCGCTCATCAAGTTGTTACCATATCCGGCAAATGCGGGCGAGTATACCCGTAAATTCACTCAGGAAGCTGCAAAAAATAGATGAATATCATATCGAATGCCAGTCGGCAGATCATTCTTGATACCGAAACCACAGGTATGAACCAGGGCGCAGGCCCCGTCTATCAGGGCCACAGGATCATTGAGATAGGTTGCGTGGAAGTGATTAACCGCCGCCTGACAGGTCGCACTTTCCACCAATACATCAACCCGGGCCAACCCATTGATGAAGAAGCGATTGCGGTTCATGGTATTACCAATGAGAGAGTGGCCAACGAACCCAGATTCCATGAAATTGCCGCCGACTTTATCGCCTTTATTCAAGGGGCTGAGATTGTTGCGCACAACGCCTCGTTTGACGTGAGCTTTATGGATCATGAGTTTTCCATGACCAATCCCAGGGGGCCGGTGACGGCGGATATTTGTCAGATCCTCGACTCCCTGGCCATTGCCAAGTTTTTACACCCGGGGCAAAAGAACAATCTGGACGCCCTGTGTAAGCGTTACCATATAGACAACTCCCGTCGTGAATATCACGGCGCTTTGCTCGATGCCGAGATCCTCGCCGATGTATATCTGGCGATGACTGGTGGCCAGACCAAGTTCAACCTTTCCAGCGATCAAGCAGGGCAGGAAGCCGGTGGCATCATGCGTCTCGATACCAATCGCGCAAAACTTAAAGTGATCGCCGCATCGGCCGATGAACTGAATATGCATGAGCAAAGGCTCGATTTAGTTGCAAAATCAGGCAAGTGCCTCTGGCGCGACGAGCCACAACCTATGGATTGAAGCAAATAATGGGATTGAGACCAGCGCTGGGCCTCATGGCGTGTCTGCTGCTTGGCTTCGGGGGGGCGACAGCTGCCGAGATCGTCCCCAAGGAACAGGCTTCAGAGCTTAAGAATCGTTTTCGGATCGATCATATGGTCGACAGAATCGTACTGCTGGTGCAGCGGGAATACGGCTCCGCCCCTGTGGTGGTGGTCTTGCCCGATGGCAGTAAATGGTATGCCTCGCGCCACCCGGAGAATGTCAAGTGGACCGATGGGGTTACAGGCGACATGATTTCGGTGGAAAACCCTGTGCCCGGCCCTTGGCAGCTCATTGGTAAAGTCGTGCCCGGCTCGCAAATTACCCGGGTGTCAGAGTTGGGTATTGAGGTGGATGAGCTGCCTCAACCTCTTTATCAAGGTGAGCGGCTTAAATTGACCGCCCATCTCACCGGTGATTCGCTGAGAATGCGGCTGCCTGGGCTTGAATATCTATTGAGATGGACCGCGCGTTTTGCCTCTTCCCATCAACCTGGAGATGAAAACTTTGCTGCCGGTACCCTGATTGTCGGCAGTTATCAGGATAATGGTGAAGCGCTGGATGAAAGGCCTGATGATGGCACTTTCACTGCAAACATTAACCTCAACCAGCCCTGGGGGGATTACACCCTACAGGTCAATGTGCAAAACGATGTGTTTGAACGGGAGTTTAAACAGGCATTTAGGCTGGAGCCTAGTCCTGTGGATATCAAGGTGCTGGAGCCGGACGATCCTCTGACTCAGCCCTGGGGCCTAATGCTGAGGGCCAACCCTGATATTCTGCGCCTTGAGGAAACCTATTTTGATATTGAACTCTTGGGACCAGCCGGGTTGCAATTACCGCTTACTGTGCGTCAGCCCAAGGAAGGTAGCACACAGCTTGTGTTGCCCCAAGTGAGTGATTTTGGCAGTTACCGCATCAAGGGTACTGTCTTCAGTACAGATAAACAGGGAAGGGAACTGGTATTGAGCCTGCCGGAACGTTTCTTCAATTTCGTTGAGCCTCCCAAGCCGCCACCGAGCGCCGAAGAGATGGCCGCCAGGGCTGCAGTAATAGCAGCCAAAGAAGAGGCGGCAGCCAAAGAAAATGCCCTTTACCTGATCATAGGCGGTAACGTTTTGCTACTGCTGTTTGGGGTCGGCGCCATTCTGTTTTGGCGCAAGCGCCAGAGTTTGAAACAGGCCTTGGCTGTGGCTGAGGCCCAAATGCTGGAACAGCAGCAGTCCAGGCCTGAGGTTGATACTTTACCGGAGATCGATTTGACCTTGCCGGATGAAGATGAACAAAAATCAAACAGAACACTTTGATTATGAGTAGTTTGCTGTTTTTTTGGCTGCTTGAGAGCCGATTAAAGAAAAAGTTGTTGACGCTGGCATAGGCTCTACGTATTATTCCCGGCAACTTGAGTGGAGCGGTAGTTCAGTTGGTTAGAATACCGGCCTGTCACGCCGGGGGTCGCGGGTTCGAGTCCCGTCCGCTCCGCCAGTCAAGTTAACGAATTTGAGTTTTATTGCCCAGGCGATAAAGCAGAATTTTGGAGCGGTAGTTCAGTTGGTTAGAATACCGGCCTGTCACGCCGGGGGTCGCGGGTTCGAGTCCCGTCCGCTCCGCCAACATTCATCAAGCCTAAGCTTTTAAATAGCTTGGGCTTTTTGATTTTTACGCTTTCCACTTCCTCATGTCGCGGTTTGTGACCGTGACCAATTCGTGACCATTCGGTGACCCAATCCCAGTTTTGGCCGAGTGTCATTTCCTTAGCGCTTGCCTCTTTCAACATCAGCGATTTTGCCAGTTTTGCGCCGGTCGCATTGCCTTCCTTTGAAATGTGAACAAGATATTTCGAGTACCTTGTCATCAAGCTAGTTTATTGCGACACATATTGACGCATAGGCATGTATACTTAATCCGTAAAATGAATAAGGAGCAGGCTATGTGCGGTTTATGTTTGGAGCAGGGGTTTGTCTATCGCTTCGTCACCGAAGGGTTCGATGCGGTTGAGAAGGCAGACCCAGAGTTTCCGCATTACTGGTTTGAGTTCAGCAATGATTGGGTTGCCATTATCGAACGATTCAAGAAGCAACCTGACTCCGCTCTGGATAATCGAGTGCTGTGGGCCAGGCTCTTTATCACTTGTTTTGAAAAACCGCTGAGTGAAAGACAACGGGCCCTTTGGCACCATCTTTCAGAAGATCTTGCAGGAGATTTACCCGAATATCCCACACTGTCGTTTCAGCTTGATGAGGCGAGTCAATTCCCGCTCGGGATCGCGGCTTACATCGGTCAGCAAGGGCTTAATCATACGGCCTTGCTTGCCGAGGCGACCGCTCTGCTGGAGCGCCATCTTCTGCGTGCCCATTTCTGTGTCACCATGCTTAATTGCCTGGGTGTCAACAGTGGTTGGGAACTTGGCGATAAGGAGTATGGCAAAAATCGAGATATATTCCTGGATTCTTGCTGGCATGAGTTTCGTCACCGGCTGTTTGCCTGCGCTCTGCTGCTTACCTGGGCGCCAGAAAGCAGCACTCTCCAACGTTTTGCCGTTGCCTCGCCTCACTATGTGGTGGATTTTCTCGCGCTGGAATACCGACTGCAGCGTTGGCTGCTGCAGCTTTGCTATCGCGTAAAGGGCGCGGCCTTTTTAGCCGACAATGCGGCGTCCTTGTTGCCGGAGCATCTGCTTTATTTACTGCAAACTGCCTTAGCCAATGTGAGCGAAATCAGTGCGGTCAGTCAGGCTTACCTCACTGCGTTAGAAGGGCAAATGGTTTTGCATCCTCCGCACTATGGTGAGCAGGCCTTAAGGGAGGCATTTGAGATGCTTTCACAACGTGCCTTGAGCCGGTAATCACAATTCATTCCCCATAAGCAGCCCCCATAAGCAGCTTGGCGAATTCGCTATGGCAAACTTTCAGAAGGAAGAGAAAATGCGGTCAAAAACCTCATCACAGTATGCTACGGCATTGCGCGACTATCTGCTGGCTAAGCACAGGGTTGGCAGGCTTGAAACTGCCTATCGCAATCACGAAAGCCTGTGGGTGCAGGAGTGCGTCGATTTGGCTGAACTCGCCGACTGGCTTAGGGATGAAGACTACAATCCCTGGGGTGACTTTTGGGATGTCACTGCGCTTGGCCGGATGGTATTTGAGTGCTGGGACAATCCGCCTTGCCAGGGGGCGCGAGAAATTCTGATGCTTTGCAGCACTCGAAGAGGTAAAGAGAGTATCAGCAAAGACTCGCCTTTTTATCCATGGTGGAAACGCTTTGTTGAAGGGCGCCAAAGTCTGCTGAGCTGGCTTTGCGAAGATAAAGGGGCAGATTTTAATCCGGCTGAACTGCTCTTTCATGCCGAAGCGCTGCTCGACAAGCATTGGCGACGCACCGAAAAGCGTTGCAAAAGGTACTCAGGCGATCCGCGGCTCTTATTAGCAACGCCGTGGTTTTTGACCAAGCAACATCAAAGCAGCTTAACACTTCCTAAAAAGCCATCACGCTCGCAGATGCCGAATAAGGCATTTGCAAAAGACTTTTTGCCGCTGATGCTGGCGGCAAGGCTGGTGATGCACTTTTTTCCGCAAAGCGGCTTGCTGCAAGGGCTTGCGCTGCAAAGTCAGTATCAGCCTAAAACCAACGAGGAGTATGAGTTGTACTTAAGGCGCTTGCTGCTCAAACATCAGGTCACACGGGATGGTGCGGGCTTTATCAAACGGCATCTGCTGGCCTTTAGCGGCGAAGAACTCTTGTATCTGTGCGATGTTGCCAAGCTCGCTGACGATGAGCTTAAGCAGATTGTGACGCTGTTTGATGCAATGCACGATCCCGACCTACATTGGGATGAATATCTTGATAAATCAGAATATCTTGAGTACTTTCAGCGCTTGTTTCCAGCGGCATTTCAGCACAGGGATGAGGTGAGTCATGTCATCGAATAAAGCCGGCGATACGGCGAACAGAATGCTTTGCTTGTGGCAATTGTTGCCCGAAAAGGGCAACGGTGTGGATGTTGCCGGCTTGATTGCCAAGCTTGGCGCCATGGGTATTGAAGCGCAAACGCGCACAGTGCAGCGGGATCTGAATGCGTTGGCGCAGCGCAATTTGGCACTCTCAACACAAGATGGCCGTAAGTTTCTTTGGCATCGCCGTGAGCCTCCAAAGCCGATGACACAGGCGGAAGCCCTGACTCTGATGCTGTTTGAGCCCATGCTGGCCGTGATGCCCAAGCAGATGAAGCAAGGGCTTTTGGATAAATCCGCCGAGGCGAAGGCGCTGCTTGCCAAGGCAAAAGTCCCGTACAGCAATAAAATAGCCTGCTACTCGGGGGACAACGTATATCAATCGCCGGAAGTTGACGATTCGCTGCTTACGGTTATTCAGGAAGCACTGCTTGCTGACCACTGCATTGAGGCCAGTTATCAGGCAACCCAAAAGGCGGAAGCCAAAACCTACCTGCTTGTCCCTTTGGCGCTGGTGCTGCGCGGTCGGGTACTGTATCTGGTGGCTAGTGAAGCAGACCAGGACCGCAGCGATACAAAAAGGGCGTTAGGCAGTGAACGCCGCGCTCAACCCAGTGCGCCAAAACTCTTTGCCATACACAGATTTAAGCAGGTTGAACGCAGTTTTGAGCGCTACCCGCGGCCAGCGAATTTTTCGTTGAGTGAATACCTCGATTCCGGTGCCATGCAGTTTTCTGATGGTGGCCGTATTCACCTCGAAGCCAATATTCAACCGCAGTTGCAATTCTATCTCAACGAAACGCCGCTCAGTGACGATCAAACTCTCACGCCCCTTGAGGATGGTCGCTGGCGCCTCTCCGCCACGGTATTTGATGGCTGGCAGCTTAAATGGTGGCTTAAAGGGCAGGGGGCCAATATCGAAGTGATATCCCCCGAGCCACTGAGAGCAAGTATGATTGCGTCCCTTGAGAAGGCGCTGATGGCCTACAAAATGACAACGCTGTAAAAAATGTTTGATGGCCGTTTTTCTGCGACACAAGTTGACGCAAAGCTTTGCACAACAACAGGCGGAAGTCGCTTTTCGTCCTTGTTCATTGTGTGGAGCACCTTATGCCTCAATCGACTTTAACGGATACCGAGCCGGTATTTTTATCCGCGGATAATCTCGCCACCACAATTAATGCGCCGCAGATCCTGGTGATAGGGGTGGGCGATCTGGGTTGTTACATAGGCGCGCATCTGGTCAAACAACATCAGGCGGGAGTGGGTGGGCTGCTGGTCAGTCGCAAGCCAAGCCTGCTGAGTACCAACGCCAGCTTTCTGCTAGGCTTTGCAGTTCCAATTCCAGCCGTTGCAAGCGCTCATAGCGCTCGGTAACGATATGAATGTAATGCTGAAAGGTGATTTTAGTAGCACTTTGCGGAAAGTTGATATCAGCCAGGTGGCGTCGATAGGCCTCGGTCCAGTTTTGCCGACCTGTGCAGGGATGACCATGACGCAGCAGAAAGGATTTCAGCCGTTGCCGTGCCTGGCGCAAATCGAGCATGGCATCTTCCCGGCAGCGGATAAGGTCGCGGATAGCTTCATCCCGCTCATCCGGAACATAAATAGAGTGCAAATCGCCGCTACGCGCTAACCTGGCCAATGTCATGGCATCGCGTTTATCGGTTTTGACCCGGTCGCCCGGAGCTTTGGGGATGAGTGCCGGCGCTACCACCCAACATTCAATGCCACGGCGCAACAGATGACGATAGAGCCAGAAGCCACAGGGACCGGCCTCATAGATAACACAGATCTTACTGGTCTTGGCTGTTTGATTTTTAATGAGTTTATCGAATGAACGCAGGTTGGTTGGGATTGTGCCATGGTAATGCACTGTCTCAGCAGACTTATCAGAAACCCAGGCCACGTCAGTGGTCTCCTTGTGTACGTCCAACCCGATAAAAAGTGTGTTAGCTTTAGACATGTCGGCCTCCTGTGATTGTTTGCCTATTGGATCAACAAACAGTGTGGCTCTGGTTTAACTAATCCACGAGAAAACACGGAGGCCGACACCTGCACAGGGAATCATTATGTCTAGGATAGGTAAATTTCATAAGAACACTAAATAGCTTATATGGACACCTCTCCGATGCAAGCACCGGCAGGTCTCTTTCTGACAA